>DAOTXU010000055.1:0-2956 GCA_034435135.1 Anaerolineae bacterium
CAGGCGCGAGGGCTGGGTCTGGAAACGGCGCGACATCCGGGGCTACCGGACGCAGGTGACCGTGCTCAAGAGCCGGTTCGCGCCGGAAGGCCGCTCGGTCTCGATCACGATCACGTTCGACGAAGTTCTCAAAGGGGATGGGATGTGATCGCGTGCGTGCGCGTGCCGTTCTTCGCCGCCGCCGTCGAGCGGCTCCACAACCCTCATCTTGAGGGCGCGCCGCTGGTCATCGGCGACCCCCCGCAGGCTCCACAGCACGTCTTCGCCGTCTCGCACGAGGCGGCGGAGGCTGGCATCGCGCCGGGAATGGCGGTGCGCGAGGCGCAGGCGCTCTGCCCCGACCTGCGTGTGATCCCGGCTTCGCACACCCGGTATCGCCGCGCCCTCGGCGCAGTGCTGGAAACGCTCGCCATCTTCTCACCCTTCGTCGAGCCGGAGCACGGCCTCACACCCCACGCCGGTGCCCGTCGCCGCAAGACCCTCTATCACCTGCCCGCCTCGCAGGTTGACGGCGAGTCTTCCGCCGCCTGCTACCTGGACCTGGGCCGGTTGCACGGCGACGATGCGCCGGACCTTGCCTTCCAGGTGCGTGACCTCCTTTACGACCGCACCCGGCTCACCCCGGCGCTGGGATTGGCCGGGGGCCGCTTCCCGGCGCGCGTGGCGGCGGAGTCGCTGGAGCCTGAGGAGGTGCTCATCGTCATGCCCGGCTTCGAGCGCGTCTTCCTGGCCGGCTACCCGGGCACGACTCTCCCCATCGACGGGGAGACGATCCGCCAGCTCCACCTGTTGGGGCTGGAGTCGCTGGGGCAGGTGGCGGCGCTGCCCGCCGCCGCGCTGCTGGACCGCTTCGGTCCCGTCGGGCGCGACCTTCACCGCCTCGCGTCCGGCCATGACGCCAGCCGTGTGGCGGCCTATGTGCCCGACCCGGCGCTCCACCAGGCGCGCCCCTTCGACGGCCCGGTGCGCGACCGGCCTGTCCTCGAGGCTGCGCTCGAAACCTTGGCCGGGGCGCTGGCGGCGCGCCTGCTGAAGCAGAGCCAGGCGGCGCGTGCGGTGACGTTGGCGCTCGCCCTCGACGACGGGGGCGTATTGGAGACGAGCCTCACGCTCCGCCAGCCGACCGCGAGCGCCGGCCACCTGGCGCGAACGCTTACAGAGCTGCTTGCGGGGCTGCGCGTCACGTGCGGCGTGGTCGAGGTCGCGGTCACGCTCGAAGGGGTTGCACCCGTCGCCGCGCGCCAGCTCAGCCTGTTCGCGCGCGGGCCGACCTCGCAGGAGCGGTTGCGCGCCGTGCTCAAGGACCTGGCCGCACGCTACGGCGACGACGGCTTCTACTGGGCCAGCCTGACCGACCCCAATGCGCTCCTGCTGGAGCGGCGTTTCCAGCTGAAGAAAGCGGGCGAGTCGTGACGCGCTTGTGGGCGACGGGCGACCCCATCGCGGTGGAGACGGATGGAGCAGGCGCGCCGCGCGTCTTCACCTGGCGCGGGCGCGCGCACCGCTGACACTCTACCGCGAGGAGCTAAAGGCGCGCGGTATCCTGAGCAGCGCGGAGGCCAGAGCGCGCAAGGCGGGTCAGAAGGTCCAGGTTGCCGGACTGGTGGTGGTGCACCAGGCCCCGCCGACGGCGAACGGCGTGCACTTCATCACGCTGGAAGACGAGGGTGGACTCATTGAGCTTGCCCCGATTTATGTGGAGGGAATGAAGTGAGGGAAGTACACTTGATCGGGGAGGGAGCAAAATGGCGAAGGATCAGCGACGATACACAGATGAGTTCAAGCATGAAACGGTGCGGCTCATGCAGACCAGCGGCAAGAGCGTGGCGCAACTGGCGCGCGAACTGGGCATTAACGATAATGTCCTGTACCGCTGGCGGCGGCAGATGGGCCAGGCCGCCGAGCGCGCGGCTGCCCACGATGGGCGTAGCGTAGCCGAGCTCGAAGCGGAGTTGAAACGCCTGCGGCGCGAGAATGAAGTGCTTCGGCACGCTGGCGCAGGCGGGATGTGCTAAAAAAGGCTATCAGCATCTTCAGCCAGGAACGGTCATGAGCTACCAGATCATCGCCGAACACCAAGGCGAATGCGCGGTGGCGACGATGTGTCAAGCGCTGGAGGTCTCGGTCAGCGGCTACTATGCCTGGCGCACGCGGCAGCCCAGCGCACGTCAGCAGCGCGATGCGGAACTGCTGGCGCACATCCGCGCCGCCTATGAAGCCAGCCGAGGGCTGTACGGCAGCCCGCGCATCCATGCGGCGTTGCGCGCAGTGGGAATTTGCTGCTCGCGTAAGCGGGTGGCGCGGCTGATGCGCCAGGCGGGCATCCACTCGCAGCGCGTAGTGCGCCGCCGCACGCGGACCACCGACAGTCGGCACAGCCGTCCGGTGGCGCCGAACCTGCTGGCGCGCGACTTCAGCGCCAGCGCGCCGAACCAGAAATGGGTGGGCGATATCTTGGGCATCTGGACGGCTGAAGGGTGGCTGTACCTGGCGGCGTTGCTGGATACCTGTTCACGCCGGATCGTCGGGTGGGCGATGAGCGCCTATCGGGATGAAGCGCTCGTGACCGCGGCGCTGCGCATGGCGCTGGGGCGGCGGCAGGTCAGCGCTGCCCTGCTCCACCATACGGATCGCGGCAGCCAGTACACCGCCGATGATTACCTGGCCCTCCTGTCCGCCTACGGCATCGCCGTCAGCATGAGCGGCAAGGGAGACTGCTATGACAATGCCATGATGGAGAGCTTCTTCAGCACCCTGCGTGTCGAATGCACCGAGCGGCAGCCCTACGCAACCCGCGCTGCCGCCCGTGCCTCGGTGTTCGAGTTCATTGAGGTGTTCTACAATCGGCAGCGGCTCCATTCCGCGCTGGGCTATCGCAGCCCGGCGGACTTCGAAGCTGCCGATCCGGGCGCCTGACTCTCACTTTGCACCCTCCGAAAAAACGGGTCAAGCCCAG
>DAOTXU010000056.1:0-5345 GCA_034435135.1 Anaerolineae bacterium
GCTGATCCACGTGATGCTGTTCCTTACGGCGCGTGAATGAAGTGCGCATATGTGATATATTAAGAGCAGGCGATGAATTCAACACGAGTCAAGCGCTGGGGAGATCAATGTGGCCGCGTGGAGGCATTATTACACCGTCACGAGCGTTGATGAAGCGCTCAAGCTGCTGGAAGAGCACGGCGCGCAGGCGCGCATCGTCGCGGGATGTACGGACATCATCATCGAATTGGAGCGCGGACTGCGCCCCGGCGTGGAGGCGCTCATCGACATCAGCCGCGTGCCCGGCCTGGATGCGATTCGGCTGGAGGGCGGGAAGATTCACCTGGGGCCGCTGGTGACGCATAACCATCTCGTCGGCTCCGGCCTGATCGTGGAGCGGGCGCTGCCGCTCGCGCAGGCGGCGTGGGAGGTCGGCGCGCCGCAAATCCGCAACCGGGGGACGGTGGCCGGCAACCTCATCACCGCCAGCCCCGCCAACGACACGATCACGCCGCTGTGGGCGCTCGACGCAACCGTAACCCTGACCTCACTCAAGGGCGGCGCGCGGACGCTGACGTTTAGCGAGTTCTACCAGGGCGTGCGCAAGACGGCCATGCGCCCCGACGAGATGTTGACCGACATCGCCTTTGCGCCGATGGAGGCCAACGAGCGCGGGAAGTTCATCAAGGTGGGGCTGCGGCGCGCGCAGGCGATTTCGGTCATCAACGTCGCAGTGATCCTGAGGTTCGACGGGGACACGGTGCGCCGGGCGCGGATTGCGCTGGGGAGCGTCGCGCCTACGATTATCCGCGCGCCGGAGGCGGAGACCTGCTTGCAGGGCCGGAGGCTGACGCCGGAGGTCATGAAAGAAGCGGCTCGATTGACCGCCGCCGCCGCGACACCCATCGACGATGTGCGCGGGACGGCAGCCTACCGTGACGAGATGCTGCGCGTGGTCGCGCGCCGGGCGCTGCGCGCGATCCGTGAGCGGCGCGAGCGTGAAGGCTGGCCGGAAAACCCGGCGATGCTCTGGGGACCGGACCAGGCGCGTGTGAGCAGGCCGCTGCCGATGATGGTGCATCACGAAGACGCCGCCGCCGAGACCATCGTGACCACGATCAACGGGCGCACGGTCACGGTCCACGACGCGGCGCACAAGACGTTGCTGCGCATGTTGCGCGAAAATGTGGGCCTCACCGGCACCAAAGAGGGTTGCGCCGAGGGCGAGTGCGGGGCGTGCACGGTCTGGCTCGACGGCGTGGCGGTGATGGCGTGCATGGTGCCTGCGCCGCGTGCGCACGGCGCGAAGATCGTGACCGTGGAGGGGTTGGCGCAGAACGGCGCGTTGCACCCGCTCCAGCAGGCGTTCATCGAGGAAGGCGCGGTGCAGTGCGGCTACTGCACGCCCGGCCTGCTGATGTCGGGGGCGAGCCTGCTGGCGGAGCATCCCCGCCCTACGCCGGAGCAAATCCGCCAGAGCATCACCGGCAACCTGTGTCGCTGCACGGGCTACTACACCATTGTGCGCGCGATTGAGAAGGCCGCCCACATTCAGCAATCTATTGATGTGAAGGCGCAACAGGAGGCGTGACCATGCGTCTGTATGACCCGATGGAAAAGAAGAGGAAGAAGAAGTGGTGGCTGCCGTTGTTCGGGCTGCTACTGGCGCTGTCGCTGGCGGTCGTCGCACTGGCGGTTGCGCCGCTGTTGCGCGTCCCGATCGCGGGTTTGGCGCCGAAGTTGTATGAGGCCAACTTCTTTGTGTTCGGAGACGAGGCGCAACAGTTGTGGTGGGGCAGGGTGGACATCGGCCTTGCCTTCGTGATGTGGCTGCTCCTGTTCGCGCTGGGGATGACGGTTGCGCTGGCTGCGGCCGGCAAGGACCCCGCCGAGGAGCAGGCGAAGCAGATGATGATCGAAGCCAAACGCCGGAAGGACGCGCACCGAAGGAAGAAGCATAAGCGCGGTGGATAGGCGTGTCTCGGCGGCAGATAGGGTCGCACCTATCGAAGTTGCAGGTACCCAATGGCCGCTGATCTTGGAGCCATCCAGAGAGCTTTTCAGCAGGGGCGTTACCGCCAGGAAGGCATGATGATTGACCGATGCAATGGCTGTTGAGGACCGCTGAGAGAGCAAAAGGTAACCTATACTCAGTTTTACGAAGGCGAACTCATCTTCATCGAAAATGTGCCAGCCTGGGTTTGTGAGCAATGCGGCGAGCAATACTTTGATCCAGAAGTAACGGATCGGTTATTGGATACGATCTGGTCCAAACGCGAGCCTGATCGCGTGATCGAGGTCGGCGTCTACGATTTGGATCGCGTTGCGTAGGGCGATGCCCAAACACGGAGGAGAAAATGCCTGCCGAAAAGGAAAAAGGCAACGGAGACATCTTGCGCGACCGGTCGCGCAAGATCGTGATGGGGAGCGGTGATTATATTGAAGGCGACAAAGTGGGCGGCGACATTGTTCAAGGCCCCAAAATCGTCTACAACAGCGGCGAGCATCCCGGCGAGAGCCGCAGGAGGCCGGCGCGCGTCACCGCCGACGCCAGCCTTGAGGATATCCGGCAGGTCTCGTCGTGGGAGCAGGAGCAGCTTCAGAAGAACTACGATCAGACTCGCGGACAGGCGCAGTCGTGGTCTCGCCTCGGCATGGGCGTCGCGGTCGTCGGCTTTGCGGTCATCGCGGCTGGCGTGCTCGTCGGGTTGTCAGGCCAAGCCAGCGTCGCTGTAGTCACATCCCTGGCGGGCGTCATCTCCGAGGGTGTGGCGTTCCTGTTTTTCCGGCAGTCTAACGCCGCAAACAAGCGCACCGACGCGATTCAAAAGCAGCTTACCGAGTGGCAGCAAATCGACAATATGATGGGCATCATCAATACGATCACAGACGCAAAGGCGCGCAACAACCTGCGCGAGGAAATCGTGCGCAAGATCATGGGGTTGCAGAAACAGAATTAAGCACGCACGGAACTGGGAAGGCGTCCACGTGAACGAAAAAACCACTGTCATCGGCCAAAACATCACGCGCATCGACGCGCGCGCCAAAGTGACCGGCGAGGCGCTCTACCCCGGCGACATCGACATGCCGGGCCAGCTTTGGATGAAGATTCTTTTCGCCGGGCGACCACACGCGCGCATCGTGGACATCGACACGCGCAAGGCGGAGGCCTACCCCGGCGTGGTGGCGGTCTTCACGGCGAAGGATGTGCCGGTCAACGAGTACGGCCTCATCATGCCCGACCAGCCGGTGCTGTGCGGGCCGGGCAGCGGCAAACCCGGCGCGGCGGTCGTGCGCTGCGTCTCCGATAACGTGGCGCTTATCATAGCGGAAACCGAAGACTGCGCCGCCGCCGCCCGCGACCTGATTCGCGTGACTTACGAGGACCTGCCGGCGGTCTTCGACCCGTTCACGGCGATGGCGGAGGGCGCGCCGCAACTGCACCCCCACGCGGAGCGGAACATCCTGTGCCATTACCGCATCCGCAAGGGCGACGTAGAGGCGGCTTTTGCCAGGGCCGACGTGGTTGTCGAAGGGACTTATCATACCTCCTGGCAGGAGCACGCTTATCTGCAACCTGAAGCCGGCCTGGGCTATATCGACGACGAGGGCCGCGTGACCGTCGCTGTCGCCGGGCAGTGGACGCATGAGGACCAGAAGCAGATTGCGCACGCGCTCGGCCTGCCGCTCGACCAGGCGCGCGTGGTCTACCCGGCCATCGGCGGGGCGTTCGGCGGGCGCGAGGACATGAGCGTGCAGATTGTGCTCGCGCTGGCGGCGTGGAAGCTGCGTCGCCCGGTTAAGATCATCTGGAACCGCGAGGAGTCGATCATCGGGCACCACAAGCGCCACCCGGTCACGATCAGGGCGAAGTGGGGCGCGACCCGCGAAGGCCGCGTAATCGCCGCGCAGGTTGAAGTGGTGGGCGACGCCGGCGCTTACGCCTACACGAGCACGAAGGTGCTCGGCAACGCAAACCTGATGTGCACCGGCCCCTACGAGATCGACAACGTGCACGTGGACACTTACGCCGTGTACACCAACAATTTGCCGAGCGGGGCATTCCGAGGGTTCGGCGGGCCGCAGGGCGCGTTTGCTGCCGAGACGCAGATAAACCGGCTCGCCGACGCGCTGAACATGGACCCGGTGACGCTCCGCCTCAAGAACGTGCTGCGCGAGGGCAGCCTGGCGAGCGTCGGGACGCCGCTGCCGGGCGGTGTAAGCATCCCGCAGGTGGTGGAAGCCTGCGCGCGCGAGAGCTATTGGGCGCCCGCCGACGGGCATTGGGAACAGCGCCCACTGGAACAGCCGGCTGACCCGGCGAAACGGCGCGGCGTGGGGATCGCGTGCGCGTTCAAGAACGTGGGGTTCAGCTTCGGCGCGCCGGAGCATAGTTGGGCGACGGTGGAGTTGTACGGCAAGACCGCGATCGAGGAGGTCGTCGTGCGCCACGCCGGCGCGGAGGTCGGCCAGGGTACGCATACCGTGATGGCGCAGATGGCCGCCGAGGCGGTCGGCGTGCCGGTGGAGAAGGTGCGCCTGATTGTCTCGGACACGGCGCAGACCGATAACAGCGGCAGCGCCTCCGCCAGCCGGCTGACGCACATGGCCGGCAACGCGATCCGGGGCGCGGCGGCGCGGGCGCTCGAAGCGTGGCGCAACGAGGAGCGCCCGGCGATAGGGCGCTATCAGTACCGCCCCCCGGCGACCACGCCCTACGACCCGGAGACGGGCAAGTCCACGCCGAACTTCGCCTATGGCTACGTCGCGCAGGCGGTCGAGGTTGAGGTGGACATCGAGACCGGCCAGGTGGACCTGGTGCGTGTGGTCTCGGCCAACGATGTGGGCAAGGCGATCAACCCGCAACTGGTGCAGGGCCAGATCGAGGGCGGGGTGGTGCAGGCGCAGGGCTACGCGATTATGGAGCACTTCCAGATGCGCGAGGGCCGCGTGCTGACGCCCTATCTCAGCAACTACCTGATCCCGACCGTGATGGACATCCCGGTCGAGGTCAAGAGCGTCATCCTGGAATACCCCGACCCGCGCGGGCCGTGGGGCGCGCGCGGCATGGCCGAGATGCCCTTCTTGCCGCTCGCGCCGGCGATTGTCGCCGCCGTGCATGATGCCACCGGCGTGTGGTTCGACTCCATCCCGCTGACGCCGGATCGGGTGGTGGCGAAGTTTCGCGCAGCGGGGATTGGGGATAACGACTGAATGCTATCAACCTGGCGACCCACAACAATTCACGCGCCGCCAACGAGCAGCCGCCAGGCCAGGAAGGCGAGCATCCCCACACCGATGGTGAGCAACAGATTCCGCTTCCACCAGGCGATAGCAATCGTCACCAGACCCCCGACAAGATAAGC
>DAOTXU010000057.1:0-2172 GCA_034435135.1 Anaerolineae bacterium
CAGTGGTCGCGTGTCGCCGCCGAACGTATGTTGATCATTCGCGCGGCGGTTATGGACGGCAGTTTTGACGGCTTTGGGCACAGGTCGCCTGAAACTCGCCCCAAATGTGAAATGCACCCTTGTGGAACTCCGCACTTTCTCCAAGATTGGTTCCAACCTATAATAGTGAGCAGGGAAGCAGCCTTTGCTCTGTAGAGACAAGAAACGTGGCCTCACTAATACCGCATTTAGGTCGAAGTCGAAATGATCCTCTTCGTCGCCCAACACTGTATGGCATTTCCAGCAGAGGAAATGATAGACGGTCAGGTGAAGATCGTTGAGGAACGACGGGAGTAGCTCCGATGGAAGTGAAGACCGAACCGAAGTGGGACCAGAGATATTGTCAAATGTTGTGGATCGGTGCGCATCAGGCAGCGACCTTTCGGTGAACATCGGGGACATCTTCCTGTACGGCTTCGGCGGATGGCACGGTAGCCACCAGCACGCCATCCGTGAACGTTGCGCCCGCGCGGACCAAGGCGACAAGGTGAGGCGCGTTCACCTTGCGCCAGTGATCCTGGGCGGCGAGGGCGAGCTTGAAAGCCATCGCCAAGCCCGCGCTGCGGGAGCCAGCACCCTTGGTGGTGCGCGTGCGCACCTTGACGGTGGCGAAGGGCGACTCGATGGGATTGGTGGTGCGCAGGTGAAGCCAGTGCTGGGCAGGGAAGTCGAAGAACGTCAGCAGCTTGTCCTGGTCCTTCGTCAGGCACTCGGCTGCCTTCGGGTAGCGCGCTTCGTACTCGGCGACGAAGCGCTGGATTTCTTCGAGTGCATCCTTGCGGCTGGGTGCTGCATGATCTCGTGCAGCAGCGCCTTGGCGCGCGGCCTGTCTCCGCGTGCTGCGCCCGCGTCGCCAGCCGCGGGGCGCAGCTGGAGGCGCTTGGGCAGCTTGTCGAGCACGTTGGCGAGCTTGTGCACCCAGCAGCGTTGTTCACGAGTCTCCGGGTAGACCGCGCGCAACGCCGCCCAAAAGCCCAGCGCGCCGTCGCCGACCGCCACGGCTACGCCAGCGGGCGCGGGCATCCCGCGCCGCTTCAGGTCGCGCAGCAGGCTTGCCCACGACTCGGTCGATTCGCGGTAGCCGTCCTCGATGGCGATGACTTCCTTGGCGCCATCGAGGGTCACCCCGATGATCACCAGGCACGTGAGGCCATCCGCTTCCAGGCGCACGCCGAAATTGACGCCATCGACCCAGATGTACACGTAGTCCTTGCCCGCCAGCGACCGCTTGCGCCATGCCCGATACTCGTCCTGCCAAATCGCCGTCAGCCGGCTGATCGTCGAAGCCGAGAGGCCAGCCGCCTCCGCTCCCAACAACACCCGCAAGGCTTCCGCGAAGTCACCGGTGGACAGGCCACGCAGGTACAACGCGGGCAGCGCTTCCTCCAGCCGTGGCGAACGGCGCGCCCACGGCGGCAAGATGTTGCTCGTGAACTTGTGATCAGGCCGCCGGTCGTGCACCCGCGGCGCTTCGATCTCCACCGGCCCCACGCCCAGCATCACCGTGCGCGGCCTCGCTTTCCCATTGCGCACTACGACCGCACGGCCCTTTTCATCGCGCAAGTGGCGCAGCTTCTCGACGTACTCGTCGGCTTCCAGTTTCAGCGCTTCGGCGATCATCCGCCGCGCCCCCTCGCGCGCCAACTCGTCCAGGCTCTGCGTGATTTCGGGCGCTGTCGTTTCCGCGGCATTCGTGGTAAGCTCGATCACAGTAGCGTATCCTTTCCCGGCTCTGCCGGCTTGAGGCTCAATCACCTGAAGGATACGCTGCCTTTTCTCTCACGCCAATCCACAACTTTCGGTTATATCTCGTGGGACCTGTTCATCTCTTATGTTTCCGAGGATCGGGATGCTGTAGCTACGCCTTTGGCTGAAGCGCTACGTGCAAAAGGACTCAAGGTTTGGTATGACATTTTTGAGCTTAGCCCAGGAAAATCCCTATGGCAGTCGATTAACGAGGGTGTCCGCGAATCTCGATTGGGGTTGGTAATCCTTTCTCCCAGTTTCTTTTCCAAGCGGTCATGGGCGGAACACGAGTTAAGAGGACTTTTTAGCCGTTCGGTACGAGAGGGCGATCATCCATTCATTGTGCCAATCTGGTATAGGCTGGGCGTAGAGGAAATAGGAGAGTAT
>DAOTXU010000058.1:0-5868 GCA_034435135.1 Anaerolineae bacterium
CCGGCGTAGCCGTGAGAGGGGGAGGGGGGTGAGGTGCCCGCCAACACGACAAGCACCACACGCACCGGGGTCGTTGGCTCAAAAGCTTGAATCACTTCAATGTTAAAACTTTCGAGAACCCCTTGACAAGCTACCCAAAACCCTGTAGACTGCTCACGGTATCCTGAAGAAAGGAGCGAGTAGTTTCATGATGCTTCACTACGACATCACCCGTGTGAAAGCCGGGATCGCCGGTTTTGATGTTCCTTGTCGTAGTGCGTCTACTCGCCGGTGAGAGTTTGTAAGTAAACTCCTAAGGCCGTGGGCGCACCAAGCGACAGCCCACGGCCTTTTTGATTGTCTGCGCGCGCGTAGCGCGCCCTGAGCAGCCAGCAGGCCGTGGGCGAGAATCCACGGCCTTTTTGTTTGCCGTGGGCGGAGGCTCAATCTGGAGGAGGTTGGACATGGAACTGATTCAAACTTACGCCAACAGCTAGCCGTGCTAAGGCCTTTCTCTACCTCACCCCCGTCTCGCCTGCGGCTCGACACCCCCTCTCCGCAAGCGGCTATAGTCCGGCGTAGCCGGGAGAGGGGGACGGGGGGTGAGGTGTCCGCCAACACGACAAGCACCACACGCACCGCGGTCGTTGGCTCAAAAGCTTGAATCACTTCATGTTTAACAGTAGAGACATCTGGATTCAGCAAGAGCGCCAGCAAGACTTCTCGCGCGCCGCCGAACAGGATCGCCTGGCGCGGCTGGCGCTCACCGGGCGGAGAGCGCGCCCCTGGCTGTATAGCCGGTTCCTGGCCTGATTTGGAGGCCGGTTGATCGCCCTGGGGGCGTGGCTGAAGGAGCGCAATGGTGAACCGGTGATGCTGACATCGGGCGCAGGTTTGAAAGGCGGATGATCGCCCTGAGCACATGTTGGAGACGCCTGATGGTCTCACGCTCGCGGCGCTCGCGCCCTGACCTGCGACCCCTACAACGAAAGTGAGGGGCAATATGAACAACGGACACAAAGACACAGCGGGCATTCATCCCCGGATCGGGAGTAATGGATCCAATGCAGGAGGGGTGGCGATGAAGGACAGCCAAACGGCCCTCGTGGTCGATAACGTCGTCAAGCAGTTCAGCAAGGGCGGCGTGTCGCTGTGGAAGCGATTGCGCGGACGCCCGGTTGACTCGAAGCCGGTGGTGGCCTTGAGCGGCGTGTCGGTGCAGGTGCGCCGGGGCGAAATCTTCGGCGTGCTGGGGCCGAACGGCTCCGGCAAATCAACGCTGGTGCGGATCATCTCCACCTTGATGATCCCTGACGCCGGACGGGTGACCGTGTTCGGGCATGACGTGTTGCGCGAAGAGATGACCGTCAAGCGGATGATTAACCGGGTCTCGGTCGAGGCGGCCTTCTTCAAGAAGCTTAGCCCGATGGAGAACCTGATGTACGGCGCGCGGCTGTACGGCGTCTCCAGCGCCGAGGCCGGCCCGAAAGCGCGCGAGATTCTCGTGCGGCTGGGGCTGCGCGAGAGTTCGTTCACCGAGCCGATGGAGGAGATGAGCCGGGGGATGCAGCAGAAGGTCGCCATCGCGCGCGCCTTCCTGACCCAGCCGGTCCTCCTGCTCCTGGACGAGCCGACCATCGGGCTGGACCCGCGCTCGAAGCGTGAGGTGCAGGCTTTCGTTGAGGAGCTGCGCGACACGCACGACGCGACGATCCTGCTCACCACCCACGACATGAACGAGGCCGAGGCGCTGTGCGACCGGATCGCCATCCTGGACGACGGCAACATCGTCGCCGAGGACACGCCCGCCGGGCTGAAGGCGATGGTCAGGCGCAACGGCCACGAGCCGACGTTGGAAGATGTCTTCATGCAACTCACCGGAAAGCAACTGGTCAAGGAAGAAGGCGAGGAAGAAGAAGCCGAATCCGAGGCGGCGGTTGCATAGACAGAACCAATGAGGAAATCAACGGTGACTACTAAGGACCTTTACATCGATAGATACGAGCGCTACGAGGACCTGTTCGACCCGATGCGGACCGATCGCCAGGCGCGGCGGGGCCGCAAGCCGAAGGCGAAGCACACACCCAAGAAGGCGCGAGGCGCGGTCGTCGCCGAAATGGTGGACGACACCGAGGGCCTGGAGGGTGGCTTCAAAACCACCTATCGGCCTTCGCGTTATGAGTCGGGCTGGTTGCTGTCGTCGCTGCGGTCGTTCTACGACCAGGCGCTCATCAGCGACGTGACCGCGCTGATCAAAGGAGGCAAGGAGGCCAGCGTCTACCGGTGCGAAGCCGACCCCTCCACTGGCATGACCTGGCTCGCCGCCAAAGTGTACCGGCCCCGCATGTTCCGCCAGTTGCGGAATGACAAGGTATACCGCGAAGGGCGGGAGGTCTTGACGCCGGATGGCCGCCCGGTTGGGAAGGATGCGGACCGGGTCGCGCGGGCTATCGGCAAGAAGACTTCGTATGGTCTGCAGATTGCGCATACGTCTTGGCTCATGTACGAGTACACGACCTTGCAACGCCTGGCCGGGGCGGGAGCCGCCGTGCCGCAGCCCGTGGCCTCCGCCGAGAACGCCATCCTGATGGGTTACATCGGCGACGAGTGGATGCCCGCGCCGACCCTGAATGAGGTCGATCTGGAGCCGGACGAGGCGGCGTCGCTGTTCAGCGAAGTGTTACGCAACGTCGAACTGATGTTGCAGCACGACCTGATTCACGGGGACCTGTCGGCGTACAACATGCTTTACTGGGCGGGGGAGATCACGATCATCGACTTCCCGCAGGTGGTGAACAGCGTCGGCAATCCGAACGCCTACTTCATGTTGCAGCGCGACATCGCGCGCACCTGCGAATACTTCGCCGAGCAGAGAGTCAAGTGTGATCCTGACGCCCTTGTAGAGGAACTGTGGTACCGGTACGTCGGGCCGACGCCCGACGACCCGGCAGTGGAGGCAGTTTAGTCGAGTTTTCAAAACAAACTGAGGAGATGAAGGATGTTTCACATGCAAATGCCTGAGGATGGCAGAAAGCACAAATCCAGTCATACGACATGGTACGACGTGGTTCGCCAACGTCGTGAAGAGGACATCGAGTACAAGCTCAATCAGCAGGCTGTATGGTACGGTTGGTGGTCCCCGACAGGGTTGTTGAAGTTGCTGGCAGCCCGCGTGGGCCGCTGGATGATCGCCTGGCGTCAGCGCCTGCAAGCCCTGACGGCCAGGAACGTCACGTCCGTCGATGTCACTTCTGAAGCGTCGTGTGGAGACGCATAAGAGCCTATCCAAATCCTGCTGGACAAGGGGCTTCAGCCCCTTGTCCAGGGCAGTGAAGGCGGCTCTACGCACAGGAGAATATCAACCATGACGGCAATGCTCAGAAATCTACGCATTGAACTCCGCCAGAGCTACGCCTTCGTCGCGCGGAACTTCAACCTGGTCAAGCGCTACTGGGGCTGGGAGATGGTGTGGCTGGCGTACTCGGTCGCCAGCGCGCTTTCGGTAGCCTTCATCGGCGCGGGCATGGGCGCGATCACCGGCGACCAGAGCATCGACACGGACTACCTGGTGCTCTACCTGATGATCGGCACGCTCGTGTGGCGTTTCCTGGCGGGCTTGTTCGATAACATCAGCGAGATGATCCAGTGGGAGCGCTGGGAAGGCACCATCGAATATACGTTCATGGCTCCGCTGCGCCGCTTCGTGCAGATGGCCGGGCAGACGTTGTTCGCCATCGTGTATATGTTGCTCTTCACCGCGGTGCTCGGCGCGGCGATGGCGCTCTTCTTTCAACTGGACCTCTCCAAGGCCAACCTGGTTGGCGGGACGCTGGTCCTCCTCGCCGGCAGCCTGTCGTTCGTGTCGATGGGGATCGTGGCGTCGGTGCTGCCGCTGCTCTACCCGGAGCGCGGCGTGCAGATGACGCACATCGTGCAGGCGTTCCTGCTGCTGATCTCCGGCGTCTACTACCCGGTTGAGGTGTTGCCCGGCTGGCTGGCGGCGCTGGCGCGGATTTCGCCGGCGACCTACGTGCTTGAAGGGATGCGCAAGGCTCTCCTTGAGGGCGTGGGCATGGCCGAGCTGACGGTCTACATCTGGCCGTTGCTGGCGATGGGCGTGGTGATGCTGCCGCTGGGCGTGTGGATGTTCCGCAAGGCGGAACGCTACGCCAAGCGCGCCGGCAAGCTGAAGCGCAACGGCTAAAAAGGGCGGGGTGTATGCCCCGCCCTTGTCCTGATGACATAGAAGTGATTCAAGCTTTTGAGCCATCGACCGCAGTGCGTGTGGTGCTTGTCGTGTTGGCGGGCACCTCACCCCCGTCCCCCTCTCCCGGCGACGCCGGACTATAGCCGCAAGCGGAGAGGGGGTGTCGCGCCGCAGGCGAGACGGGGGTGAGGTAGAGAAAGGCCTTAGCGCGGCCAGCTGTTGGCGTAAGTTTGAATCAGTTCATATAAAAGCAGGATAAGGATTCATCAGCGATATGGAAAGCGTGGAGATTCGCCCCTTCACCCCGGACGATTACGCTGCTATCGCGGAGGTCCATAACGCGATCTATCCAGAGACACCTACAACTGTGGATGCCTGCATTGAGGGCGACATGGGCCGCAACCCCCAGTGCAGACATCAACGCTGGGTGGGTGTGCAGGATGGGCGCGTTGTCGGCGTCGGGAGTTACGACCAATCGCTCTGGCACTACGATCCGCGAAGGTTTCGGATCGTCGTCGAAGTGTTGCCAGACTATCAGAGGCGCAAGATCGGTTCCGCGCTTTACGAGCAAATCGTGGCCGGCGTGCAACGCTTCAATCCGGCCACGCTATACAGTCAGGCGCGTGAGGATCATCCGCAGGGCATTCGCTTTCTGGAACGACGAGGCTTTACGGAGACTGAGCGCGAGGGTATGTTGCAGTTGGATGTGCGCACCTTCGACCCCACGCCCTACGCAAGCCTGGAGGATGAGCTGTGCGCGCAGGGTATCGCCATCAAGACCCTGATCGAGCTTGAGAGCGACCCAGACCGGAACCGCAAGCTCTATGAGATGGACCTGGAGATTATCCCAGACCTGCCCGACGAGCTAGGCCTTACGCCGCCGCCCTTTGAGGAATGGGTCGGTGCGGTCATCACTGCGCCGCACGTGATCCCCGACGCTTACTTCATTGCGACGCATGGCGACGAGTACGTCGGGGCGAGTGAACTCTGGAAGAGCAGCGCGCCCGGCTCGCTCCACCAGGGGTTAACCTGCGTCAAGCGCGCGTGGCGACGCAGGGGGATCGCACTTGCGCTGAAAGCGCGGGCGATTGCTTATGCCAGGGCGCACGGGGTCGCGCGCATCCAGACCGGCAACGACATGAATAATCGGCCTATACTCGCCCTCAATGAGCGGTTGGGCTTCGTGCGGCAGCCGGACTGGATCACATTTACGAAAGATTGTTGTGGTGATTGGAGACTGGGGTAGGACCGCAGAATAGCGTGAGGCGCCTGAAAGTGGGCGATAATCGCTCAGAGGCCATCTGAGAAGTCCGGCCATGGAAGTTCTTTCAGGTTCCGCCGACTAAAGTCGGCGGCTAATCGCCGGAAGGCCACGGCACGGTGGGGAATTCATCCCCGGCTTCAGCCGGGGGAATCCTTTTCAAACGGCCTCTCAGCCTTAAGTCGAGTCCCCTCAATCAGTAGGAGAGGACAGAGGGTTGAAGCCCCCTGTCCAGGTCGCAAGTCGGGCGCTCTCAAATGACCACGCTATCCTGTGGAGCTACCGAGACTCTCAGAAAGTGTTTGAAAAGCCCCCTCACCCCCTGTCCCCCTCTCCCGTATGACGGGAGAGGGGGCAAAGATACCCCAAATCTGGGTTTATAATCCCCTCTCCCCTTGTGGGAGAGGGGATTTAGGGGTGA
>DAOTXU010000059.1:0-10718 GCA_034435135.1 Anaerolineae bacterium
GCCCGCCTCGATCACCGTTTCGGGGATGTCCTTCGGCTCGCGGAACGGCCCTACCGCGTAAATACCAGGGCGCGTGGTCTGCACGGGGTCGAATTGCACGGTGTGGCAGAAGCCATAGTCGTCCAGCTCGACCCCCAGGCGGCGGCCCAGGTCGCGCACCTCTTCTGAGATCTCCATACCCACCGAGAGCACGGCCAGGTCGAAGCGCTCTTCATGCAGCGCCAGATCGTCGGTCTGGTAACGCAGCAGCAGGTCATGCGTATTCGGGTCCTCGCGCACGTCGGAGATGCGGCAGCGCACATAATGCACGCCGTAGTTTTGTTCCGCGCGCCGGTAGTACTGGTCGTACCCCTTCGAGAAGGAGCGCATATCCATCATGAAGATGTGCACGTCGGTCTCCGGCGCGTGCTCTTTCGCCATCACCGCTTCTTTGGCCGCGTACATACAGCACACCGCCGAGCAATAATCGTGCGCCTGGTCGCGCGAGCCGACGCATTGCAGGAAAGCGATCCGGCGCGGCTCAACGCCATCGGAAGGGCGTTTGACGTGGCCCGCCGTCGGCCCCGACGCGGAGAGCAGGCGCTCAAACTGGAGCGAAGTCACCACGTTGGGGTAGCGCCCGTACCCGTACTCCTCAGAAAGTTCAGGGCGATAGGTCTGATAGCCCGGCGCGAGGATGACCGCGCCGACGCGCACCTCTTCGACCCGCTCCACCATGTCGTGGTCGATGGCGTTCACGCCACACGCGAAGGTGCACGACATGCACTCCGAGCACACGCCGCACGCCAGGCAGCGCGCCGCCTCCGCCTGGGCGCTCGCGTCGTCGTAGCCGCGCTCGATCTCGGCGAAGTTGTCAATCCGCTGGGCGACGGGCAGTTCGGGCATGGGCACGCGCGGCTGCCGCCTGACCTCCCCGCGCGCCACCCGCGCCTCGATCTCCTCCCTGGTCAGGTGCACCACCGGCAGCGAGGGTTTGCGCGGCGGCTCCAGGTGCTCGCCCTGCAAATAGCGCATGATCGAGCGCGCCGCGATGTGCCCGCTGTCCACCGCCTCGATCACGAAAGCCGTGCCCGACACGCTGTCGCCGGCGGCGAAGACGCCCTGCCGCGTAGCGGCGAGCGTGTTGGGGTTGACCGCGATCAGGCTGCGCCCGGTCAGGCCCACGCCGGCGTCGTCAGGGATGAAGGCGAGGCCGGCGCGCTGCCCCACCGAGAAGATCACCGTGTCGCACGGGATGGTGTGTTCCGAGTCGGGGACTTTCTCGACGTGCAGGCGGCCCGTCTCATCGAAGTGGAACGACGCCACGCGCTGGCACACCACGCCCGCCACATGCCCGGCCCCGTCGTCGAGGATGCGCTCGAACGTGCGCCCATCGTGCATCACCACGCCCTCGGCCTCGGCGGCCTCGACCTCCCAGGGGTGCGCGGGCATCGCATCGCGGCTTTCCAGGCAGGCCATGTGCACCTCGCGCCCCAGGCGAACCGCCGTGCGCGCCACGTCGATGGCGACGTTGCCGCCGCCCAATACCAGCACCCGCCTGCCCAGCGGCGGCGCACCGTCGGTCGGCTGACCGTCTCTGGCGTAGCGATTCAGGCGCACATCGCGCAGGAAGCGCGTGTTGATGAGCACGCCGTCCAGATTTGCGCCGGGGATGGGCAGCCGCACGCCCTCATGCGCGCCGACGGCGATCAGCACCGCGTCGAAGCCCTCGGCGAACACGTCGTCCAGGTTATTCACCTGGCAGTTGAGGCGCAGGTCCACGCCCAGGTCGATGATGTCCTGCACCTCGCGCTCGATGATCGCGGTCGGCAGGCGGTACTCCGGCACGCCCAGGCGCAGCATCCCGCCGGCCACCGGCATCGCCTCGAACACGGTCACGCCGTAGCCGGCCCGCGCCAGGTCTTGCGCGGCGGTGAGGCCGCACGGCCCCGCGCCGATGATCGCCACGCGCTGGTCATATTGGCGCTCGGCAGGTTGCACAGGCTGGCGAGGCTGGCTGTAAACCTTGTCGGTCACGAAGCGCTTGAGCGCGCGGATGTTGATCGGTTCGTCGAGCAGGCCCCGGTTGCACGCGGTCTCGCAGCGGTGGTTGCAGATGCGCCCGCAAATGCCGGGGAAAGGGTTGTCCATCTTGATGACGCGCAGCGCGTCCTCGTAGCGGCCCTCGCGGATGAGCGCGATGTAGCCCTGGGCGCGCTGCCCGGCAGGGCAGGCGTCGCGGCAAGGGGCGACCCCGCGCTTCTCGATGGCGTAGGCGTTGGGGACCGCCTGCGGGTAGAGCTTGTACGCCGCGCGCCGCTGGTTGAGGCCCTCGTTGAACGAGTCGGGGACAATCACCGGGCACACGGCGGCGCAGTCGCCGCAGCCGATGCACTTGCTCTCGTCGATGTAGCGCGGCCTGCGGCGCAGGCGGGCGGTGAAGTCCCCCGGCTCGCCGCGCAAGTCGATCACCTCGGTCTTGGTCAGCACGTCGATGTTGAGGTGGCGACCGGTCTCGACGAGCTTGGGCGAGATGGTGCACATGGCGCAGTCGTTGGTGGGGAAGGTCTTGTCGAGTTGGGCCATCTTCCCGCCGATGGCCGACTGCGCCTCGACCAGATAGACCTTGAAGCCCTGCTCCGCCAGGTCGAGCGACGCCTGCATCCCGGCAATGCCGCCCCCCACGACCAGGACCGCGCCGACAGGCGTGGAGTTCCCGTTTGCTTTTGCGCCCCCGTCAGCCATAATCCCGCTCCACGCAAAACTCGCTAACTGCTCAGGGCAGCGGGCTTAAGCCCGCTGTCCAAGACTTTACCTCAAGCCGCTCTTAGAACCTATCCGAAAAACCGTCTCAAACGACCAGGACAAGGGGCTTAAGCCCCTTGTCCAACGTTATTCGGATAGGCTCTTAGCGTTCGGAAAGCGCCGCCCCCACCGATTGTTTCAGTGGACTGGGGCCTAACTTGCGAATCCGGTCCACCATCTGCTGCGCCACTAGCGCGAAGGTCGCGCCCTGCCCGCCCGACATGAAAAACATATCCAGCCGCTCGCCCTCTACTCCAATCGATTCGAGCAGTTGTCGCGCGCGCTTGACCCGCGCCTGCCCGCGCTCGTTGCCCCGGACGTGGTGGCAGTTCCCGATGGGACAGGCGACCACATACACGCCGTCCGCGCCTTGCTCAAACGCCTCCAGGATGTAGCGGATGTCGGTCTTGCCGGTGCAGGGCAGCCTGACGAACGTCACGTTCGCCGGGTACTGGAGGCGGAGCGCCCCTGCCGTGTCGGCGGCCATGTAGCCGCAGTAGATACAGTAGAACGCCGTGATTTCCGGCTCAAAGTCCGCGTGTTTGCCATGCGTTGCGCTGGTGAGTTCGGGCGATGTGCTCATAATCGCGCCTCAGTTTGCCTGCAATACACGTGCGTCGGGCAGCCATGCCCCCAGCCCATGAAGTTCCGGCTGGATGATCTGCTCATCGCGGTAGTTCAAAAGTTGGATGGCGACCGCCGGGCACTCCCCTGTGCAGGTCCCGCACCCCTGGCACAAGCTCGGTTCGATATACGCCGACCCGCCCAGGCCGCCCACGCCGGGCCGGTCCGCCCGGATGGCCGGGATGCTGAAGGGGCAGGTGCGCACACACGTCAGGCAGCCGACGCAGCGCTCCGGGTCTACCACCGCGATCACGCCGCCGACCTGGACGGTCTGGCGGGAAAGCACCTGCAAGGCGCGCCCGGCAGTCGCCAGCGCGTGGCTGATGCACTCTTCGATGAATTTAGGGTAATGCGCCATCCCGCACAGGAACACGCCCTCTTCCATGAAGTCCATCGGGCGCACCTTGAGGTGCGCTTCCATGAAGAAGCCCTCCGGCGAGAGGGGCACGCGCAGCAGGCGAGCCAGTTCCTCGGCGCTCTCTGAGGGCGCAATCGACATGCTCAGCGCCACGCGGTCGGCGCTGAGCTGGAAAGGCCGGCGTAGCGACAGGTCGGTGACGTGGACGACCAGCCGGTCGCCGTCGGGTTCGACGCGGGGCGGCGCTTCGTCGGTGTAGCGCAGGAAGATCACCCCGCGCCGCCGCGCTTCGGTATAGAAGCGCTCACGGAAGCCGTAGGTCACGATGTTTTTGTAGAGGACGATCACTTGGCAGTCAGGGTTGAGCATCTTGATGCGGATGGCGTTCTTGAGCGTGTTCGTGCAGCACGTGCGCGAGCAATAGTCCGGCATTCGGGGCGGGCGCACGCATTGGATCATGACGACGCACCTCAGGTCGTCCAGTTCCTGCGGGTTGTGGACGATGATTCGCTCCAGGTCGCTCTGGGTGATGACATGGGAAGACTCGTCCAGGCCGTAGCCGTTTCGCATCTCGCGCCCGCCGGTCGCCACGATGACGGCTCCGTGCGACACGTGCGTTTCCGAGGTCGTCCCATCAGGGTGAGTCGTTCGCAGCGTGCTGCGGAAGTCGCCCACATGGCCGCTATGCTCCACCAACCGGGTGCGCGTGTATACGCGAATGCGCTTGTGGCTGCGCACCCGGTTGACCAGGTCGCGCAACAGTTGTTGCGGGTTATTCCCCTCGGCCACGTAATAGATGTGGAGCAGATTGCCGCCGAGCGCATCCGTCTGCTCGACCAGGTGCACGTTATAGCCGCTGTCGGCGATGGCGAGCGCGGCGGTCATCCCCGACACGCCCCCGCCGATCACCAGCGCCTCCGCGACCGGGATACGCTGCTGGCGGCGGATCGCCTGCGCGGGCAGGAGCCGCCCCACCGCGCGGCGGATGAGTTCGTGGGCCTTGCGTGTGGCCTGTTCGGGCTGGTTCTCGTGCACCCAGACGCACTGCTCGCGCAGGTTGACCAGTTCCATGAGGTAAGGATTGAGGCCGGTCTCGCGGACGGCCCGCTGGAAGAGCGAGTCGTGCGTGCGGCCACTGCACGCGCCGATCACCACACGGTTGAGTTTGTACGTCTCAATGGCTTGCTTCAAGTCGCGCAGCCCTTCCGGGAAGCAGGCATAGCAGAAGCGCTCCGCGTGCACGACACCGGGCAGCCGGCGCGCGTTGACGGCGAGGGCGGGCAGGTCCAGGACGTCCGCCATGCTGGGGCCGCAACTGCACAGAAAAACCCCGACGCGGGGCGGCTCCGCGCTGACGTCCTTCTCAGGAGGGAGGTCGCTTTCGTCCAGGAAGGGCAGCGCGTGCTTGAGGTGGCGCTCCGCGCTGAAGCCGAGCAGGCGCATCACTTCCGCCGCCGCGCCGCTGGCGTCGATGATCGTCTCGGCGATCTCTTTAGGGGTCGAGAACGCCCCGCACACAAACACGCCGGGCCGGCTGGTTTGCAGAGGCGTGAACTTGTCCACCTGGCAGAACCCGGAGGCGTTCAGTTCGATGTCGAGCAATTGCGCGAGCCTGTGCGCCTCGGCGGGCGGCTGCGTGCCGACCGCCAGGATCACCATGTCGAACGCCTCGCCATGAGGGCGACCGCTTTCATCCAGGTAGCGCAGGATCAGGTCACGGGTGGCAGGGTCTTCGCGCACTTCGGAGATGCGGTAGCGGGTGTAGTGCACCCCGTAGCGTTCGCGCGCCTGGGTGTAGTAGGTGTTGTACTCTTTGTTGAAGGCGCGCTCGTCCATCACAAAGACGCGGCAGTCCACATCGCCCAGGCGTTGCTTGGCAAGAATGGCCTGTTTGGTGGCGTACATGCAGCAGATCGAGGAGCAGAAGGGGTTTTGTTGGTCCCGCGAGCCGATGCATTGCAGCCAGGCGATTCGCCTGGGGATGCAGCCATCAGACGGGCGGTGAACAATGCCCTCGGTCGGACCGGAACGGCTGGCAAGACGCTCATATTGCATACTGTGAAGCACATTCGGGTAACGCCCGAAGCCAAACTCCTCCAGATTAGCGGCGTCGAAGAGTTCGTACCCCAGAGCCAGGACAATCGCGCCGACGTGAACCGGGAGCATCCGTGGAGCCTCGTTGAGGTCGATGGCCCCGGTCGGGCAGACCTCGACGCAACGCGCGCACCCCTCGCAGTAAGCGCCTTTCTCAATCAGGTAGGCGTCCGGCAGCGCCCTGGGGGCGGTTTTATAGGCCGCGCGGCGCGTGGACAGCCCGGCCTGGAACTGGCTGGGCCGTTCGACCGGGCAGACCTCGGCGCACTTGCCGCAGTTGATGCAGCGCGCGGGGTCCACGTAGCGCGGTTTCTGACGTAACACAAGGTTAAAGTCGCCGGCCTGCCCCTCGGCTTCGACCAGGTGGGTGTTGGTCATCACCGTGATGTTGGGGTGCAGGTTGTGGTCCAGGAAGGCCGGGGAGATGCTGGGGCGCGTGCAGCCGTAACCGTGATCGGACGTGCCCCGGCACAGCACACAGTCATGGGTGGGAAACATGAAGCCCAGTTGCGCGACGCGACCGCCCAGGCCGGAAGTGCCTTCGATCAGGTAGACCCGAATGCCGGCTTCGGCCAGGTCGAGCGCGGCGCGCATCCCACCCACGCCGCCGCCGACCACCAGGGCGGCCTGTGCTTCAGGGGTTGGCATAGGGTTCTCTCCTGTGGTGTATCCTCTTTGCATCCTCAACGCTCCACAAGTTGACCTTGCCCGAAGGAAGCCAACCTCCACTAGGTTGCTGGTTCAACCCTGCGAAGCGGTTGTCCGCAGATACTACAATAGAGCACCGATTCAAGGAGCATGTGTGGAGGCACCCAGGTAACGGGAGGAGCAGGCTCACAGGCGCAGGTTGCGGCGATGAGAGGGCGCGTCAGCCAGTCCGATACTGCAAAGGTCGCCTGAATCTCCGGCAAGTCAGGGTCGTTGGCGATGGCGCGCGCAAGCGCATCGAGCGTGGGGCGCCATTGTTCCATCGCCTCAGGCATCAATTGCAGGCTATAGGAGGCGGCAGGCGTTGCCTGCGCTTGCCGATATAGCCCAAATGCTTCAGGGGAGGCTTTGTACAACGGGTTAAAGCGACCAACCCGCTCCATTGCTTCGACCAGAAGGTTGATGAGGACCAAGCGAGCTGCCTCTATGGGGTGCGATAGATCAACGCCGCCCAGCACACAATCCCAGCCTGGCGGATCGGCAGTGAGATCGAAGCAGTCTTGGATGGTCTGCCAAACCGCGCATAGCACACAAAATGCGTCTTGCGCGCTCATGGAACGTCTCGCGTCCAGCCACCTTTTTCAATAATAAGGGCAGATAAAGTCCAGGTCAACGCCTGGGTGAAGAAAGTCACGAAAAGTGCGGATGAACATCCCCAATAACATGGCTTCCACAAGAGCGCAGGCCGGCTGACAGCACATCTGGCACGAACATTGCACGAAACCGCTATCAGTGCACGTTGCGACGGCAGTGCGTCAGCCAGGAGAAGAGTGGGCGTCGTGCACGCAACTCATCGACGAGATAAACTATTACACTGAGAAGTGATGTGCGGAATCAGTGGAAAGGATCGTATCACATGCGCCGCATTCTGGGCCTGTTTACCATGCTCGTGTTTCTGCCGATTGCCTTGAGCGCGTGTAACCTCAGGGCGTTGCTCCTCGACGAAGAACCGCCACCGACCCAGATCGTGCTGGTGGTCACGGCGACGCTGCCGCCAACATCCACCCCAACCCCGCCCCCCACATGGACGCCGGTTCCCCCGGTGCAATGCGTCGTCAGGACAGACTGGCCGGTTTACACGGTTGTGCGCGGCGACACGCTCTACAGCATCGCCCGCCGCGCCGGCACGACCGTTGACGCTCTGATGGCGGCCAATTGCCTGACAGGCTCGGTCATCTACGCCGGGCAGGGGTTGCGCGTGCCGACTCTGCCCTCCGGCGGCCAGCCGCCCGACTGCGGCGGCGTGCTCTGGTTCTTCACCTTCAAGGCCGGGCAAAGCGAGCCAGGTTGCCCCAACCCGGTTCAGGTCGTCAACGCCGTAGGCGAGGACTTTGAGGGCGGGCGCGTGTACGGGTACGCCGCCGCGCCGGGCGACGTGGACCAGCGCGGCACCATCTACGTGATCTACAACGACCGTACTTGGGAGACCTACATCAACACCTGGGACCCCAGCCAACCAATCAGCGATCCTGGCATCGTGCCGCCGGCGGGCCGCTATCAGCCCGTGCGCGGCATCGGCAAGCTGTGGCGCGAGAACGCCAGTGTGCGCGCCAAGCTCGGCTGGGCCTATGAACCCGAAAGCGCGTTCACAGGCCGCGTGCAGACGATCAACACGCGCATCGGCAGCCCGCCGCCCGGATACATTCCGCGCTTCTACATCGATCACGGAAAGGGAATCGTCCTGCGCCTGTACAGCGTGAACATGGGCGTGAACACCTGGGAGGTCGCCGGCGGCTATACGGTGGCGCAGCCCCCGCCGCCGACTCCCGCGCCTTGCGTCAACCAGTGGTTCTTTGCTTTCAAGGCCGGCATGGCCGACCCGGCCTGCCCGAACCCGGCCATCACGGTCAACGCCGCTGGCGAAGACTTCGAGGGCGGGCGCGTGTACTGGTATGCGCCCCTGCCTGACGGCGAACCATACGGCACCATCTATGTGATCTACAACGACGGTACGTGGGAGAGTTACATTGACACGTGGGACGAAAGCCAGCCCGCAAGCGACCCCGGCATCGTGCCGCCGGCGGGCCGCTACCAGCCCGTGCGCGGCATCGGCAAGGTGTGGCGTGAGAACCCCAATGTGCGGGCGCGGTTGGGCTGGGCCTACGAGCCGGAGAGCGCCTTCACCGGGCGCATCCAGACCGCTGCCGCGCAGATCAACTACTTCTACATCGACCACGGCAAGGGGATCGTCCTGCGCCTGTACAGCATCTACACCGTGCCCAACCCCTGGGATGTGGTCGGCAGTTATTAGGAGCCTGCCCGAAAAGCCCTGGACAGGGGGCTTAAGCCCCTGTCCAGGGCGACAAGGGCGGTTTTTCGGATCGACCCTAAGGCCTCCTGGCGGTATCCCCCCAATAGCTCCTCGCGCGCTTCAGGGCGCGCGGGGAGTTTTGCGTTCAGTTCAAGCCCGCGACCGCCGCGTCCAACGCCTCCTGGATGCCTGTCTCACCCCGGAAGACCGCGCTGAGCGCGGCGTCGATCTGCCCCAACACTTGATGGTGCTCTAGCCCAAAGAAGAACGAATGCCCGAAGTAGAACGGTCGCCCGATGCTTGCGCCCTGGGCGATGACCGCTTCGTCAGGATGATCGTCAAACCAGGGGTCATCGAGGAGCGCGCGCAGCGTCGGCAGCATTGCTTCCTCGTGCAGCAACGCTTCCTGGTTCTCCGGGCTGGCGAGGTACATGGCGAGCAACGCCGCCGCGACCGGGTGCTGCGTGCTGGCGTTGACGCTCACGCCCTCCCCAAACGCCAGGTTCGCCGCGCCCGCCGGCCCCGCCGGTAACGGCGCGACCGCATATGTGACCGTCGGATAGTTCTCTGCCATATGCACGATGACCTCGACGCCCTCCCACGACATGGCGACCGTCTCGCGGCCCAGCGCCTCGGCGCAGCCGCTCATGTTAACCGCCGTCGGCAAAACGCCATAGCCGTCGGCGAACATGCCGTACCAGAACTCCAGCGCGCGAACGGCTTCAGGGCTGTTGAAACGCGCCTCGGCGAATGCCGCGTCGGTGATCTCCCCGCCGGCCTGGTATACCGCCGCCAGCCAGCGCGTCGCATCGGGCGGGACGCACATGCCATAGACGCCGGTCTTCTCGGAGATGGTCCGTGCGGCGGTCATCATGTCCTCCCAGGTCCAGTCGGCGCTGGGGTAATCGACGCCGGCCCGGTCGAAGACCCCCGGCAGATACACCAGCCCCAGCGCATCCATCGTTGTGGGAAGGGCGTAGGTCTTGCCCTCGTATGTGAACATGTCGATCAACGCCAGCACATAATCGCCGCGCGAGAGACCCACCGCCCCCAAATAATCGTCCAGCGGCGACAACATCCCATACGGACTGAAGATACTCATCAAGCCCGGACCGATCAGGAACACGTCAGGGGCGCGCCCGGCAGCCATGAGGTTTTTCATCGCCTCTTCATAGTCTTCGTTGACAACCGGCTCGTAAACCACCTCAATGTTGGGGAAAAGCGCCTGAAATCGCCTGATCGAATCCAGTATCGGCTGCGCTTCGTCGCCAGCGTCCCAACCGGCGACCCGCAACGCCGGCTTGGCTTCCAGCTCAGAGGCGAGCCGCCACCAGTTCGTCCCCATCGTGCTCGGATCCGGGCTGCCGTTGATGCAGAGCACCATCACGCTGCCGTCCGCGTTCGTGTGATAAGTGTACTCCACGTCACCGACAGTAATCCAAATCCGGTACCCCGGCGTCGGCTGCTGGGCGTAAATCCGCCCCTGGATCGGGCAGCCCAAACTCGCGTCCGGCCATGTCAATGCTTCCCAGTAAAAAACGTGTCGGTCGCGGCTGATGGTCTGGCTCAGGTAGCGGCTCAGATGCGCCATCGCCTGGTCGACGCGCGCTCGCGCCTCTTCGGACACCGTGCCGTCGCCATCCTGTGCATACGCCAGTGCGAAGGCCGGCACTATCCATAACAACGCCAACCCGATAACCCACGCGCGCCGGCGAACCATCGCAGTATTTCCAGACTCAGAACATCGCATCGCACGACCTCCACATCTCTCAGAAAGTGTTTGAAAAGCCCCCTCACCCCCTGTCCCCCTCTCCCGTATGACGGGAGAGGGGGCAAAGATACCCCAAATCTGGGTTTATAATCCCCTCTCCCCTTGTGGGAGAGGGGATTTAGGGGTGA
>DAOTXU010000060.1:0-5188 GCA_034435135.1 Anaerolineae bacterium
GCTCGACACCCCCTCTCCGCTTGCGGCTATAGTCCGGCGTAGCCGGGAGAGGGGGACGGGGGTGAGGTCGCCCGCAAACACGACAAGCACCACAAGCACCGGGGTCGTTGGCTCAAAAGCTTGAATCACTTCAGGCATATCAGGCCAATTCCAGATACAACGTCCTGATCTGATACGGCGCAAAATCCAGCACCACCGCGCCGTCGGCCATCGGCAGCGGCGATTCGGCGGGCTGCTCGCGCAGGTCGGCCTCATACACCGCGCGGGCCGCCGGCCCCGGCCAGAAGCGCACGCCGGGCTTGGGCGAGACGCGCTTGTTCACCAGGCGCACGATCACCGCGTCGGCGGCGTCGGCGGGTTTGAGCGCGCTCCATTCCACGTCGGGGTCGGAGATCGCCATGGTGGGCGGCAGGTCGCCGCCGCCCGGCCATACCTGCGTCACGATGGAGGGCGCTTGATACGCCGCGAGCCGGTCCCACAGCGCGGCGCGCGTGATCGGCTCCGGGAGCACGGTCAGGCTGTACTCGAAGGCGTGCACGCCGGGCAGTTGCGCCTCCGGCGTGGCGAGGCTCGGTCCCATCGCGCCGGCGGGGCGCGTCTCCAAATCGTGCCACGAGAGCTGCCCCACACAGCGCAGCAGCGTCAGCCACAGCGCGACGCCCTCCTCGGCAGGGGCGGCCTCCACCTCGCGCAGGCCGCGCGCCATCAGCAGCAGCGTGCTCTGGTTGTCGCTGAGCGCCGCAACCCCGTTGATCGTGTGCGTCGGCTGCGGCAACTCCGCCCAGGTGGAATCGTGCGGCGGGAGTGCGATGGGCCGGCGGATCAGCTCGAACTGGCCGTCGCACCACACGTTCTCGGTCTGGATGGGCGAGAGCATCCCCACACGGAGACGGTAATCGCGCGAGCGGTTGCGCAGCCGCGTCGTGAAGTCAATCCGGTCCAGCGCGGCATACAGGCGCACAATCGTCTCGACCGCGAGGGGGAAGGCGTCGCTCTGGCGGGTGAGCCGGTCCGGGTTCAGGCCGGCGGGCACATCATACGTGCAACGGATGCGCCACGCGGTGTACACCGGCCCGTCGGCAATGACCTCCGCCTTGGCCGTGTCGGGGCGGGCAACCGGCACGTCACCGGGCAGCGGGCAGAAGGTGAACAGGTCGCCCCGGTCGCCCCGGTGCTCGAACACGTTCAGCGGCCCGAAGCGCCGCCCGGAGCGCCGGTCGAACAGACGCAGGCTCTCGCCGTCCCACGTCAGGCGGTAGAAGGCGTTGGTGAGCATCCGGTCGTCGGCGGTGAGTTCGCTGCCCGGCGCACCCTGGCCGCGCACCATCGTAAACGTCATCACCCGGCCCGGCGCGATGTTCTTCTGCGCGAACGTGACGCGGTGCGCGTGCCCGCGCGTGTAGCGCAGGATGACCTTGACGACCTCCGGGTGCGCGTCGAGAAAGGCGCGCGCCGCCGGCAGCAGGTCGAGACCGGGGTTGGAGTTCGGCCCCAGCACGAGCGTAAACACCGCCGAACCGTCCTCCTGCCGCCGGAAGTGTCCCTTCTGCACGTGAAAGCCCATAACGGGCGCGAGCGGTCGCGCGGGCGAGAGCGCCGCCAGCAGCGCGTCCGGCGTGAGCGTCTGCGTGAGCAGCACTTCTTCGCCCAGGTACTCAATCTGCGCGTCGGCCTGCGCGCCCGTCCGGTCACGCAACTCGGCGCTGCGCACGCGCGTATCGGCGTAGAATGCGCCCTCGCAGACCTCCGCCGCGCGCGGCCCGGTGGGATTGAACGCCGCGATTTGAGCGATGGTCTGCGCCGGCGGGACCGGCACGGGCCAGCGCGCCGCGAGCGCCTCCAGATACTCTGCAACCAGGATGTCCATCAGTTGCCCGGCGCGCTGGTAGCGCTGCTCGATGTCGTACTGCGCCTCGTCGCAGACGCAGCCGGCAAGCGAATGCTGCGCCTGGTTGTGCAGCAGCAGGTTCCAGATGCGCCCGTGCATATGCCGGTCAATCGGCAGGCCGTACATCAGGCACCACGCGGCCAGCGGCTCGACGCGCATTTCCATCTGGCGGGTAGCGGCGAAGTCGCGCTGTTTGAGGGGTATCCGCGCCGAGGCGACTCCGCTCGCTAGGGCCGCGCGGCGCGACTCGCGCATCTCGCCCATGTGGGTCGGCAGTTCGGCAGTGGGGAGCGCGTCGCGCACGCGGGCCAGGTAGTCGGTGAGCAGGCCGACCTCCCAGCTAAAGCCGCGCTCCGGGTAGTCGCGGATGGCGTCGCCTTCGACATAGGCAGGCGCGGCCTCCTTGCGCCGCCGGAGTTGTTCCAGTGCGGCGGGCAGTTCGACCTGGGCAGGCATGTGGTCGCCGCCGCTGAGGGCGAGGATATTGGGCGTGGTCCCCCAGGGGGCCATCTGCGCGATGATCTCTTGCAGGCGCGCGGCGAGCGCGTCAACTGTCAAGGGGAGGCGCGCCCCCAACTCGTAGCCGAGCGGCGCATACACCGCGAGCACCTGCGAGCCATCAGGGGCCTGCCACCAGAACTCGGTCCGCGTGACCGTCGACGGGACGCCGCGCCACACGAGCGCCGTGTCCAGCCCGAAGCCGCGCAGGATTTGCGGCATCTGCCCGACGTGGCCGAACGAGTCGGGCACGTAGCAAACCGGCATTGCCCCACCCAACCGCTCGGCGTCGTCAAGGCCGCGCGCCAGGTTGCGGATCAGGCTCTCCTGCGAGACGAGGAACTGCTCAGGCGACACGTGCCAGGGACCCACCGCCAGCCGCACCGCTTCAACGAGCGCGCGCAGGCGCGGGCTGTTTTCCGGGCGCGAAGCGAGGTAGTCGAGCGCCGGCGCGGTCTGCCCGCCGAGCCAAAAGGCCGGCATTCCCCCCGGCGCTTCCATCGCGTCGAGCAGGTCGTCGAGGACGCGCACAAACCGTCGCCGCAGGGTCTCGAATGGCGCGTACCCCTCACGGTTCCAATGGATATGGGGGACGATAACCAGGTGAGGGTTCAAAACGCGACCTTACTGGCTGGTCAGAAGCGCTTCGACAGAGGCGGCAGTAGGCAGCGAGGGCTGCGCGCCCATGCGGGTGGTCGCCAGCGCGCCGACCGCGTTGGCGTAGCGCACCGCGCCGAGCATGTCCTCCGGGTCGTAAGAGAGCGCGACGGCCAGGCCGGCGTTAAACGCATCGCCGGCGGCGGTCGTGTCCACCGGGTTAACCTTAAAGGCGGGCACGTGGGTCACGCCCTGCACGCTGGCGACCAGCGCGCCGTCCGCGCCCAGCGTCAATACGACGGTCTTTACGCCGCGCTGCATCAACGCGGCGGCGACCGCCTCGTTGCTGGCGTCGGCATCCAGGCCGCTGACGCGGCGGGCCTCGAACTGATTCGGAGTCAACACATCCACGCTGCCGAGGAGGTCGGCGGGGAGTTCAACGGTTGGGGCGGGGGCGGGGTTGAGGATCACGCGGACGCCCTGGCGGTGGGCGATGCGCACCGCAGCCGCGACCGTCTCCAGCGGGACTTCCAGCTGCAAGAGCATCACGTCGGCTTTGGCGATGAGCGCCTCGGCGGCGCTGATATTCTCTGGGGTGAGGCGGTTATTCGCGCCGGGCGCGACGGCGATGCTGTTCTCACCGTTGCGCTCGTCCACCATGATGAGCGCTACTCCTGAAGGAGCATTGGGGTCGCGGACGACGGCCTCAACGTTGATGCCCTCGGCGCGATAGCCTTCGAGGGCCTGGTCGCCGAACACGTCGATGCCGAGGCGGGCGATGAAGGTCACTTCGGCGCCAAGTCGCGCGGCGGCCACCGCCTGGTTGGCGCCTTTGCCGCCAGCGGCGACGATGAACTCGCCGCCGATCACGGTCTCGCCGGGCGCGGGAATGCGGGGGCAACGGACCACCATGTCGGTGTTAGCGCTCCCTACCACAACCACTCGGTTCGACATGCCACACTCCTTCGGTTTGAAAGGGAGTCAGGTCCGGGGATCAGACGCTCTCCACGCGCTTGTGAATAGAGCGCCGACATCCCAGGCCGTGAATATGATAGTTCATGTTGCGCCCAAACGGCAATTTTACCTGACTCTTGGAAGGCGGCAGTCTTGTCTCATTCGGGAGCGTCGGCGGCCCGCAATGTGATCTGGCCGGCGAAAGTCCGGCAGCGCGCAAACGTGTGGGCGAGAGCATTCGTGCAGTTGTTAGCAAGGATTTCATTTTGAACCCGTTCCGCCGTGATCCACTCCAACGCCGGGGTGGAGCTTCTCGCGGGTTTGATGTCGCCATCGAAGAGGGTCAGGAACATGTGGACGTGTTCTCGTTCCAGACGTAATGATCGTTCTTGTGTGAACATCCAGTTGTATTCTTTTGAGTAGCCCAAATCGACGGTCAACGCCTGTCCGCTCGGCAGGCTGACGCCAGTACATTCCGCCGCTGCTTTTTCCATCCACTCCGTCGCCAGGCCGAGCGCCTCGCGGAGCACTCGACGGTAGGCGTCGGTATAGGATTCTGGTTCATTGCTGACAATCAGCACGTGATTCTGGCACGGCGCATCCCAAAAGCCGGGGAGGAAATCCGAACGCCGGACCAACCACAGATATCGGGTGGGGCTGTAAAGCATTCCCCAAACCGCCCGGTGAGGGAGCGAATACTGATTGATGATGGCGTCAGACTCGGCGTACAAAAACTCGGCGTCGTCCGAACACAACGGCCACTTTTGCGGTTTCCAGTCGGAGAGTGATGCGCGGAGATAACTCGTCTTTTTCATCGAGGTTGATCCTGCGGCACCATCGCTTGTGGGCAAGCATGGACGTTGTCATCAGAGGAGCCAGGTTGATGTATTGAATTGTCTATCAGGATAACCAATGTACGAACATTTGTCCAACCACGCAGGCGCCACATCCGCCTTGACCCAACCTGCCCGGCAGGGTTAAAATCGACTTCTACGGCGCTCACCCCCACAGGAGGGCACATTGGCACCCATAGTCCAGATCGCCGATATTGGTCGCTACGAAGGGCAGGTGGTCGTACTGCGGGGCTGGCTCTACAACAGCACCCATAAAGGGAAACTGATCTTCTTACAGGTGCGCGACGGCACCGGCATCGCCCAGTGTGTGCTTTTCCAGAAAGAGGTTCCCCCCGAAGTTTTCGAGACCGCCCGCACCCTGCCGCAGGAGTCATCGCTGACCCTCACCGGAACCGTG
>DAOTXU010000061.1:0-4538 GCA_034435135.1 Anaerolineae bacterium
ACTTGCCCCCCCCCCTCTTCTGTTCTCTTGCTGTTCTCTTGGCTCAACTGGGCACGGAGTACGGTGTCCACACGGGGGCAGCGGGGTTTAGGCCCGCTGTCCCGCTGACTGCTCTTCCCCTGTCCGATAAGTCGCCAGCTCACAATGAGGCGGAGTCGGTTTGCTGCTTGCGCCGTTGATGGCTGTAGATAAACGTGGCTGCCACCGCGAGCAAGAACAACGCCTGAACCAGAAGCGTTTCTCCCGTCGGGTATAGCCCGAAGGTCTGCTTGAGCAGCGCGCTCTCCGGGGGCCACGCCAGCTTGGTCTCGCTCAGCACGCCGGCTTCCTGGAGTTCGTGGATGCCGGCGCCGGCAAAACTGAATGCCAGGAACAGCAGCAGAACGGTCGTGGCAGTGAAGAACGGCTTCAGCGGGATGCGCTGGCTGAGCCTCAGGATAAGGTAGGCCAGCGCGCCGATAATCGCCGCGCCGGCCACGAAGCCCAGAAAAACCGAGAGCGGCGGGGCTTCAAACAGGAGCGCCTGGTAAAAGAGCACCGTTTCCAGGCCTTCGCGGAAAACGACGATGAACCCAAGACCGGCCATGACCAGCGCTGAACCCCCACTGAGGGCCTTGCCGACCTTCTCGGTGACAAACGCCATCCAGCCCTGGACGTAAGCCTTCTGGAACAGCCAGTTGGTCACGTAAAACAGCACGGCCACCGCCAGCAGGTTGGTGATGCCCTCAATCACTTCGCGGTTGGCGTCGCTGAGAGTGATGATCGTCTGCGCCGCAACCCACGCGACGAGGCTGAGCGCAATCGCGCCTATGACGCCCGCCGCCAGCCAGCCGGCGTAACGCCGGGGCGCTCGCGTGGCGCGCATGTAGCCGAGGATCGCGCCAATAATCAACACGGCTTCCAGGCCTTCACGCACGATAATCATCATGCTGCTGAGCAGGGTCAGTGTGTCGCCGAGGCCGGCGGCGACCGTCCCCTGGACTTCGCTCTCGGCGATCCGCACAGCGCTCTGCTTGAGGAGCAGGTCTTGCACCACAACCGTTAATCCGATCAAGACGATCACAAAGATCAGAATTAGCGGCGTTAAAAAGTTATGCAGGTAGCGGGACATGGGCACCTCCTTAGTAGCTTCAATGTTACGGCGGCTCCTCCTGCATCGTAGCCGCGCTTCGGGCCTCTGTACCATACAGCATGACGCCGCTGGCGCAAAGGCTTGGCGTTAATTCCCTTTTGTAAACAGGTACAACGGATTGTTTAGGAGGCTTTAAAAACGGATTACCCGGAGTAAAAAGGGAGACATCAGGGCTTCCGGCGGGCGGGTGGTAGGGCTTTCCATTTTTCATTTTACCTCACCCCCTGGCCCCCTCTCCGTTTACGGAGAGGGGGAGCAGAGATCTGGAAAGCCTCCTCTCCATTTTTATGGAGCGGGGACTGCGCTGCCTGCCCGGCGTAAGCCGGGAAGCGCGAGGGGTGAGGTGAGCCCGCACAACACAAGAACCGGAAAGGATTAGGCGGGTGGTTGTCCAATCGCCCGTCCATAGGATAACATTACCACTGGTATGATGGAGGCACCCTGTGCAGATGGAGGCGATGGAGACAGCGAACATGAGCGAAGTAAAAGTCGATCCCAACATCTTTCGGAAGTACGACATTCGCGGCGTCGCCGCCGGCGACGATCCGCAGCTTTCGCCGGGGGGTGCGCGGTTGGTCGGCAAGGCCTACGGCACCTACATGCAGCGGGCTTTCAGCACCGAGACCGTCTACGTCGGCGGGGACAACCGCCCTACCACCCCCGCGCTCAAAGCCGCCGTGTGCGAGGGTATCGCCTCGACCGGCGCGCACGTCATCGACATCGGCGAGGTGCTCACGCCAACCCTCTACTTTGCGTCCTCGTCGCTGGGCAAGAACGGCGGCGGCGTCATGGTCACGGGCAGCCACCTGACCACAGAGTACAACGGCATCAAGATGTCCAGAGGCAGCCTGGCGCTGGTCGGCGACGAGATCACAGTTACGCTGCGCGATATGGTCTTGAACGGAGATTTTGAAGTCGGCCCCGGCACGATCACCCAGGACCGGAGCATCGTTGAGCAGCACTTTGCGACCATCAAGAGCAAAGTCAAACTGGGCGCGCGCAAGCTCAAGGTCGTCGTGGACGCCGGTAACGCGCTCGCGGGCGTGTACATCCCGCCGCTGTACGAGGCGCTCGGCCTGGAAGTCATCTGCCTCTACTGCGACCCCGACCCGACCTTCCCGAACCACCTTCCCAACCCGGAAAACCCCGACCTGGTAGTCGATTTGCAAAAAGCGGTGCTGGAGCACGGCGCGGACATCGGCATTGGCTTCGACGGCGACGCCGACCGCTGCGGCATCATTGACAACCGGGGCGGCCACATGAGTTCCGACCGGACCACTGCGTTGCTGGCGCTTGACCTGCTGAAGCGCCGCCCCGGCGCGTCGGTGGTTTTCGACGTGAAAAGCTCACAAGCGCTGATCGATGCAGTGAACGCGGCGGGCGGCAACGCGATCTTCTGGAAGACCGGCCACTCGCTCATGAAGGCGAAAATGGCCGAGATCGGCGCGCCGCTGGGCGGGGAGGTGTCAGGTCACATCTTCATCGGCGAGGATTACTACGGCTTTGACGACGCGCCGCTGGTCTCGCTCAAGGTGCTGGAAATTCTCTCCAACTCTGACAAGACCATCGCCGAGCACTACGACGCGCTCCCGCACATGTGGGCCACGCCTGAGGTCATCATGCACGCGCCCGACGAGGAGAAGTTCGGCATCGTCGATCAGATCAAGGCGCGCCTGAGCAGCCGCTACGACGTGCTCGACATCGACGGCGTGCGCGCCAAGTTCGATCACGGCTGGGGATTGGTGCGCGTGTCCAACACGCACCCGGCGATCACCATGCGCTTCGAGGCCGACACGCGCGAGCGCCTGCTCGGATATATGCGCATCGTCGAGGAAGAACTCCAGCAGTTCCCCACGGTGGACCTGACCGAGTTCCACAAGGAGTATGCGCGCGTCGAGAACGCGGAGGCGTAGTCCGCATCACCATGGTGTAACTGTCGTAGGGGCGTAGCGGCCTGCTTCTGACAAGAGGACGCTACACCCATATTCTTGGGTTTGACAACCGTATCTGAGTGAACGCAGTTTGTCATGCGTTTGTTAGGCTTTCATACGCATTTTTCAGTACAATCCAATCACAGCAGAGGATTTAGGCTTGGGAGGAAGACCTATGGCAACCCGGCTGCGCATTGCGACGTTTAACCTGGAAAACCTCGACGACAAACCAGACGAGAAGCCCACACTGGACGAACGCATTCGATTGATGCGCCCGCAACTGCTGCGGATCGACGCCGATGTGCTGTGCCTGCAAGAGGTTCACGGGCAGGAGACCGGCGCGGTGAGCGGCGGGGAAAAGATGCGCCGCCTCTCGGCGCTGGAAAAGCTGATGGCGGGCACGCCCTATGAATCCTTTCACCGGGCGCACACCGGCACCGAATCCAGCGGGGGCACGAACCCTTACGATTACCGCAACCTCGTGGTGCTGAGCCGGTTCCCGGTGCTGGAGCGCCGGCAGTACATGCACGACCGCGCCAAGCCGCCAATGTACGGCCTGGTCACGGATGGGTCGGTGGAACCCAAACCGAAAAAGATCGGCTGGGAGCGCCCGATTCTCCACGCCAGCCTGGCGCTCCCCGACGGCAAGACGCTGCACGTCCTCAACCTGCACCTGAAGTCCAAGCTCCCGGTCGATATCGACAACCAGAAAAAAGACCAATACACCTGGAAGACGGCCAGCGGGTGGGCGGAAGGTTCGTTTCTCTCGGTGATGAAGCGCGTCGGGCAGGCGCTGGAGCTGCGCATTCTGATCGACGGCTTGTTTGACCAGGACGAAAACGCGCTGATCGCCGTCTGCGGCGACTTCAACGCTGACGTAGACGAGGTGACGCTGCAAGGGATCATGGGCGAGGTGGAGAACACCGGCAACCCGGCGCTCGGTGGGCGCGTGATGGTCCCCTGCGAGCGCACCATCCCCGAACCGGCGCGGTATTCGCTGATCCACAACGGCAAGGGCACCATGCTGGACCATGTGCTCGTCTCGCGGGGGCTGCTCGCGTTCTACCGGGGCGCGGAAATCCACAACGAGGTGCTGCACGACGAGTCGGTCGCGTTTGCGACCGAAGTCAAGCACCCTGAATCCGACCACGCGCCGGTGATCGCCGCGTTCGCGCTGCCGGCCTGAGCGAAACCGCAGATCGCACAGATAACGCGGCTAAAACAGGGAAGTGATTCAAGCTTTTGAGCCAACGACCCCGGTGCGTGTGGTGCTTGTCGTGTTGGCGGGCACCTCACCCCCCGCCCCCCTCTCCCGGCTACGCCGGACTATAGCCGCAAGCGGAGAGGGGGTGTCGGGCCGCAGGCGAGACGGGGGTGAGGTAGAGAAAGGCCTTAACGGCCACTTGTTGGCGTAAGTTTGAATCAGTTCAGGAGTAATATAAAAATCGCTCGCGCCGTCGCCAAAGGAAGTAATA
>DAOTXU010000062.1:0-1697 GCA_034435135.1 Anaerolineae bacterium
GCTATCCGATGCTGCGCGGGACGATCCGCGACCACGTGACGAAAGAACGCCGGCCCTTCATCCGCTTCTTCGCCTGCGGAGAGGATATATCTCATGAGCCGCCTGAGGCCGCCTTGCCCGCCGCCGTGGCGACAGGCGAGGAGCCTCTGCGGGTGGTGGGTGCCATGGCCGGCGGTTAGCTGGATACGAAGTCAGTTAAGCGTGAGCCATAATAGCTGTGCACATTCAAAGCTGACGGTTTGTTACGCCGAGGTTCATCGTCCCAAATATGCCAAGGGGCGAACCGCCTAAGCGCAGGGCTGCCTAGCGGCGCGCAGCGACTTCGCCCCTACTGCCAGATATGACTCTTTCGGATCGGGCAACGGAGTGTGGAGGAGAGGAGGAATAACACATGGCTGACCCTATCATCGTGCGTGCTGATGGACAGCAGGCGCTCGCCGCACAAGGGCAATCTTTTGAGATGTACGAATGGAGCGGCAGCGGTCCTGACTACCTTCATGTGCATTACGCCGATGATGAAGCGTGGCACATCCTTGAGGGAGTGCTGACCTTCAGATTTGGCGACCGACAAGTTGAAGTGCCGGCGGGGACAACCGTGTTCGCGCCGGCGGGTGTACCTCATACCTATTTCGAGGCGAACGGCCCCACGCGCTATCTCATCATCCTGACGCCGAGACTGCGCGAATTGATTTCGAAGTTGCATGCTGCCCCCTACGAACAGCATCGGGACATCATGCGCCGATTCGAGTCTGAAATAATGGAGTAGCTGCTGCAACAGTTCTTCACAGGCTGGGGCCGCGCTCAAGCTGGCGAAACGCCTGACTGAATCAGATAGCCGAGATGTCGATTCTATCGAGTCTCGTTCGACGTAATTATAGAGCGAGGGTACCCACCGGGCTGGAATCGCCCGGAAAGCCCGGCTCAAACCCAAAACAATTAGGAGGTACGAAAATGCGTGTAATGGTAATCATCAAGGCCGACGAGAGCACCGAGGCGGGCGTGATGCCCAGCGAGCAGTTGCTTGCCGAAATGGGGAAGTACAACGAAGAACTGGTGAAAGCCGGCGTGATGCTCGCAGGCGAGGGACTGCACCCAAGCGCGAAAGGCAAGCGCGTGAAGTTCTCGCATGGGAAAACCACCGTGATCGACGGCCCTTTCACCGAGGCCAAGGAGCTGATCGCCGGCTTCTGGCTCTGGCAGGTCCGGTCGATGGACGAAGCGGTTGAATGGGTCAAGCGCATACCCAACCCGGACAACGCCCCCGAGGCCGAGATCGAGATCCGCCCCGTGTTCGAGGCGGAGGACTTCGGCGCCGAGTTCACGCCCGAACTCAGGGAGCAAGAGGCGCGCCTGCGCGCGCAGATCGAGGCGAATGCGAGGCAATAGCCTGGATACGCCCCGGCGTGCGCGAAGGGGCGACGCGACAAGCGTGGCCGCTTCTCTCACCCGCTTCTGTCGCCATAAGTAGGGGCGCGCCGCCGGTGACGGCGCGTCCCTATGGGTGGCGTACCATGCAAAATGAGGAGATACATGATGCGAAAAATCACCCCATTCTTGTGGTTCGACGATCAAGCTGAGGAGGCAGTGAATTTCTATACCTCCATCTTCAAGAATTCAAAGGTTGGAAGCGTTACCCGCTATGGAGAAGCCGGGCCTGGGCCGAACGGTAGCGTGATGACCGCCTCGTTCGAGCTTGA
>DAOTXU010000063.1:0-3016 GCA_034435135.1 Anaerolineae bacterium
CCACCCCCTTTCGACGAATGTCCTTCTCTACGCGGCTCCCCTGTGCAACCCGGAGTCGTAGATTATAGCGCCGCCGCGCTAACAGACAAAATCAGAACTGATTCAAACTTTTGCCAACAGCTGGCCGTGCTAAGCGTTTCTCTATCTCACCCCCGTCTCGCCTGCGGCTCGACATCCCCTCTCCGCTTGCGGCTATAGTCCGGCGTAGCCGGGAGAGGGGGACAGGGGGTGAGGTCGCCCGCAAACACGACCAGCGCCACCGCATCGGTGTTGTTGGCTCAAAAGCTTGAATCACTTCTCACAGAACTCTGCCGCGTTTTGTATTGCGTGAACGCCGGGGTAACATTAGTTACATGAGCGCCTGATTCGCTCTGGGAGTATCGACAAGGATGCTAACCAAACACTGGCAGATTGTCGGCGCGCTTGTGACACTGGTGACCCTCATCGCCGGATGCACCACCAACCCGACCGCAACGCCGCCGCCGACTCACACATCTGCCCCCGCCGGCCTGAGCCAAATCGTGCTGTTGGCGGATCATTCGCTGGGTGGCCTGTCTTCGGACACGAAGACGACGACCATCGACGCGCTGGCAGGGACCTTTCTGATCGAGAGGACCAGCGCCGACCCCGTAAAAGGCGTGCTGTCCGAAGATGACTTCGAGGCGCTGGCGGCGCTGATAACCGAAGTGAGTTTTTTTGACCTTGAGGCGAACTACATTCCCGACGACGGCACCTGCTGCGATCTGATCGCCTACACCGTTACGGTCACGCAGAATGGGCAGACGCACAGCGTGCGCGCCAGCGACTCGAACATGCCCGACGGGTTCCGCAGGCTGCTGGGGCGCATCCTGACATTGACCGAAAGCTAGCCAACGCGACATGTTCAAGGTTGATTATCTACCAGGAGCAAGAAAATGCCTATCGACGCAAGCGAACTGATAGAAGATGGGGACGGTCTGCTGGTTTTGGACGAATCCATGACCATCGCTACAGCGGCGGGCGCGCTGCGGGAGCACGGCGGCGCGGATTGGTGGATTCTGGTCGTCAGGGGCGAAGGCGGCGCTTACACCAAAGGGACATTCGGGGATGTGCGTCGCGCCTTGCAGGAGGGGTCAGTGCGCCAGAATCAACCACTCTCGGCATTGAGGAACCTGACCCCGGTCGATGCAGTGCAGCAGGACAGCATGAGCACCGACGCCGCCTGGGACAAAGCCTATGAGACCGACGCTGAGGCGTTGGTCGTATTGAGAGGTGGCGCGTTCCTGGGCCTGCTCGCTGAGACCACCCGCGCGGCGGCGGACGCCTTCGCTGCCGTTACGCTGCTCGACCTGATCCCGCCGTCGAAGCCAGACAATCCCCAGAAGGGAAGTTAACGTCGCAGCGACGCGACCAGCCGCCTGGGCGTCAGCAGCAGGCGGATGGCGTCGTGGATGCCGCGCACCACGACGTCGGCGGCCTGAATCGCTTCGACGGATAGCCCTTCCTCGCCCTGCACAGCGATTGCCAGCGCCGCCTCGGCGAACATGGGCGCGTCGTTGGCGCCGTTGCCGATGGCAACGACGTGCTCAGCACCCATCGCGCGCACGATGGCGGCTTTCTCCGCCGCGCCCTGTGTGATGATCCGCGCCGTGAGGCCGAGCTGCGCATCAATGGCCGCCTGTGCGCCGTAGGTGTCGGCGGTGAGCAAGTGGACCTCAACATGCTTATGTAGCTCGGCAAGCAGGGCACCCACCCCTTCGATCAACTTTCCGTCGGTGGCAAGGGTGCCGTTCACGTCAAAAGCTGCGTGGTGTAGGGTGTACATGCCGCGCCCTGGGACTTCAATCTCGATCAACTTCGCTTCTCCTTAACAAGTGCTGAACCGCGCGAGGCAGTCACAATATAGCGGATGGCGTCAATTCCTCCATAGCCAAATCCGATCATCCGAATCGGGGTAGAATGGTGCCGCAAAGGTCTCGGAAGGTAGGGCGCAGTCAACCGTGAAACTGGAAGCACAAAACGTCTCGTTCGCCTATACCCCCGGCGCATCGGCGGTGCAGAGCGTCAGCTTCACGCTTGAAGCGGGCGAGATGCTCTACCTGATGGGACCCAACGGCAGCGGCAAGACCACCCTGCTCCTGTGCGTGAGCGGGATTCGCCGACCCACAAGAGGGCGTGTTTTGCTCGACGGCGTGGACATTCGCACCTACTCGTCTCCGGAACGGGCGCGCCGGGTCGGGCTGGTGCCACAGATTCACACGCCAGCCTTCGCCTACACGGTGCGCGAGATGGTCGTGATGGGCCGCGCTCCCTATCTGGGGTTGCTTGGGGCGCCGCGCCGCCGCGATTATGAGATCGTCGATGCTGCGCTGGAAAGTGTGGGCCTGACATCGCTTTGCGACCGCCCCTATACAGAACTCAGCGGCGGCGAGCGCCAGCTGGTAATGATCGCGCGTGGACTGGCGCAGCAGTCGAGCGTCCTCCTGCTCGACGAACCTGACGCCCATCTCGATCCCAAGAACCAACACCGCGTGCTGGAGATCGTCGAGCGCCTGGCGCGCGCGGAGGGATTAGCATTTATCATCGCGTCGCACGCGCCGAACAATGCGCTGCTCTACGCCGACCGCGTGTTGCTGCTCAAGCAGGGGCGAATGATGGCGCTCGGCCCGGCGCAAGAGACTTTGAACGCGGCGCTGCTTTCCGCAGCCTATGATCTGGAGACCGAGGTCATCTACGACTGCGACGACGGGAATGGACGCATCCCCCGCGCCATTGTCCCTCGCCGTAGAAACGATGGACATGCGGTTGACGACAGCGGATAGTATCTATTTCCCATCAAGTGACATTCATGATATTTCTAATTAACCTCTTAATTATACAAACGGCGATTATATGCTCATTTACAAGGCTTGAAAAAGTGTGATATAGAACTGATTCAAACTTACGCCAACAGCTGGCCGTGCTAAGGCCTTTCTCTACCTCACCCCCGTCTCGCCTGCGGCTCGACACCCCCTCTCCGCTTGCGGCTATAGTCCGG
>DAOTXU010000064.1:0-6546 GCA_034435135.1 Anaerolineae bacterium
GGGTATAGGGGCTGGACGGGGCAGCCCGTGCTCCGGTACAGGGCGGCGGCGTCCGCCTCGGCGCGGAGGCGGCGCGCTTGCGGCGCGCTGCGCGCGTCCGCCCAGATGAGCGCGCGGGTGAGCGGCCCGCCGCCCGCGTCCAGCGCCATGAGGCTGTGCATCGCGCCGCTGAAGCTCAGCGCGCGCACCTGCGCGGGATTCACCTGCGCCGCCGCGAGCGCCCCGCGCACCGCGTTCACCATGCCCGTCCACACATCCTCGGCGTCCTGCTCCGCCCATGAGGGGCGCGGCGTGTACACCGGGTATTCCGCCGCGCCAATGCCCAGGATGTTGGCCCGGTCGTCGCAGGCGACGACCTTGCAGCCCGTGGTCCCCACATCGATGCCGAGCAGGATGGGCGGTTGCGCCATTCGAGACCCCTCGTTGTGCTTTGCTCGCCGTTGCACGCAGGCTGCCTATGCTGTGCAGAGGCGATCCAGCGGACCGCCCCTGCGCCGACTTCCCGCTACGTAGTGATGACCGACTAGGCGGCGGCGCTGCTTTCTTTGGCGCGTTTCCGCTCATCCAGCCGGCGCAGGATGAACTTGGCGACCTCTGCGCCCACCGATGGCAGTAACATCAATGGAGCGATGAAGGCCCATTGATCCAGGCTTAGAGGCGTGGTGCTGAAGATCGGCTGCAAGAACGGCAGGTAAACCACCGCCAGCAGCAATACTAGCGAGCCAGCCGTCGCGTAGATCATCCACTTATTGCTGAACACGCCGATCTGCCACAGGTTGTAGCGCTCAGAGCGGGCGGTGTAGGCGCGCAGCAACTCCGCGGTGACCAGCGTTGTGAAGGCCACGGTCTGTGCGGTGATGATCTGGCCCGGCATCCACGCGCCCCAGGCCGCGCCCGTCGCGTTGAGCGCGATTAGGAACGCGCCCAGCGTGGCGAGCGTTTCAAGCGCCGCCTGCACCGCGATGAGCGTCCACAATTCGCGCGTGATGATCGGCTCGCGGGCGGGACGCGGCTTGCGCTTCATGATGTCCGGCTCGCCCTCCTCCAAACCCAGCGCCAGCGCCGGCGCGCCGTCGGTGACCAGATTGAGCCACAGCAGGTGGATCGGCAGCAACGGCAGCGGCAGCCCGGCCAGCATCGACAGGAAAATGATCAGGATTTCGCCCACATTGCACGACACCAGGAAGAAGACGAACTTGCGGATGTTGGCGTAGATCACGCGGCCTTCTTCCACGGCGTTGACGATGCTGGCGTAGTTGTCATCGGTGAGCACCATATCGGCGGTTTGCTTGCTCACGTCCGTGCCGGTGATGCCCATCGCCACGCCGATGTTCGCGCGCTTGAGCGCGGGCGCGTCGTTCACGCCGTCGCCGGCCATGGCAACGACGTAGTTGCGCGCTTTGAGCGCGTCCACGATCTGCACCTTGTTGGTCGGGCTGACGCGCGCGAACACATCCACCTCGTTCACGACCTCGGCCAGCTCTTCGGTGCTCATCCGGTCGAGTTCCGCGCCGGTCAGCGCGCGCCCGCCGGGGTGGAGCAGTTCCAGTTCACGGCCAATGGCGACGGCGGTTTCGGGATAGTCGCCGGTAATCATCACCGTGCGGATGCCCGCGCCCCTGGCCTCGGCGATGGCAGCCTTGACTTCTGGGCGCGCAGGGTCGATCATGCCGGTCAGGCCAATGAAGATCAGGTCGCGCTCCACTTCTTCAGGTGTGGGACGTTTGGGCAGGCTTTTCAGGGGACGATACGCCAGCGCCAGAATCCGCAACGCCTGCCCGGCCAGCTCCTTGTTGGTCTTTTGGATCTGCGCACGCTCCTCACCGGAGAGCGGTTCGACCTTGCCGTTCCGATAGATGCTGGCGCACAGGTCCAGCACCAACTCCGGCGCGCCTTTGGTGAACGCCACGTATTGCGCGCCGTCAAGGTACAGGTTGGGTCCGGCGGACATGTCTGGTGCGAGGTGGATGGTGGTCATGCGCTTGCGCTCGCTATCGAAGGGGACCTCGGCCACGCGCGCCCACGCCTGGTTGAGGTCGTCGCCCCACATGCCCGACTTGGCGGCAAGGGCCAACAGCGCGCCTTCGGTGGGGTCGCCGACCATTTTCCACGCGCTCGCCTCTCTTGCCAGCTTGGCGTCATTGCACAGGGCCGCCGCCTGGCCGAGCAGGCGCAGCGTGGGATGGTTGTCCGGCGCGATAGCACCCTGCCCATCGCGGCTGAAGCCGCCTTCGGGCGCGTAGCCCCGGCCCTCGACATGCAGCAGTTGCCCATCGACCAGCACGCGCGTGACGGTCATTTCGTTCGTCGTCAGGGTGCCCGTCTTGTCCGAGCAGATCACATTGGCCGAGCCGAGCGTCTCCACTGAGGCGAGCTTGCGGATCAGCGCGTTGCGGCGGATCATGCGCTGCATCCCCAGCGCCAGCGCGATGGTGACCACCGCCGGCAGGCCCTCCGGCACGGCGGCGATGGCGAGGCTCACCGCGACCATGAACAGCTCGATGATTTCGTCCAGGATGCTGAGTTCCTGGTCGAATGCGCTGCTGAGCCACGCGCCGATGTCGCCGCCAATGGGGTGTTCGCTGACCAGGCGGAACAGGCCCACCGCAAACACGATGACGCAGATCACCAGCGTCGCGTAGCCGAGCCACTTGCCCAACTGGTCAAGCCGCTGCTGAAGCGGGGTCTGCTCCTCCTCGTAGCTTTGGATCATCTCGGCGATGCGGCCAATCTCGGTGCTCATGCCGGTGGCGGTGACGATGCCTTTGCCGCGCCCGTAAGTGACCACGCTGCCCATGTAGGCCATGTTGTAGCGGTCGCCCAGGGAGGCGTCTTCGCTCAACAGCGCTTCCGGTTGCTTCTCCACCGGCACGCTCTCGCCGGTCAACGCGGCCTCGTCGATGGTGAGGTTGAAGCTCTTGGTCAGGCGCACGTCCGCCGGGATGTAGTTGCCCGTCTCCAAGACCACCACGTCACCGGGCACGACTTCGGCGCTGGGGGTGAGTTTCATCTCGCCGTCGCGCACGACGCGCGCCTCCGGCTGCGACATCTTTTTAAGCGCGCGCAGCGCGGCCTCGGCGCGGCCCTCCTGCACCACGCCCAGGACCGCGTTGAGCACGACGATCAGGAGGATAGCGAAGGTGTCGGTCAACCCTTCCTCAGTGTAAAGACCGACCATGCCGGAAATGATCGCTGCCACGATCAGCAGGATCACGACAAAGTTATTGAACTGCGCCAGAAGCATCTGCCAGATGGTTGGCGGCGGCTGCTCTCTCAGTTCGTTGCGGCCATACTGCGCCAGGCGCGCCTGCGCTTCGGCTTGCGTTAAGCCGTCCTTGAGATTTCCGCCAAGTTTTTCTTCAACCGTTTCAATCGGCAGCGCATGGGGATTCAAAACAGACATCACTACCCTTTCTTTAATTGGCAAACCCTAGACAGGGGGGCTTAAACTCCCTGTCTGCGTGTTGAAGCCCTTTCGCGTGACCCGCCACAACGGCGCGCTCAGCTTCATGCGTGATTTCCTGTATGTACCCAGTATTATACTAGCGAATGCGGGTCTACCAAGGGCATTGGGTATTTACCCCAATTATTAGGGGATGGTTTTGCAATGATTCCTCACCGTTCGCCGTTAGGCGGGGTTCAATCCGCCTGTCTGTTGTAAGTCCGGCGCAACTCCGAGATCATGTGCGCGACCTGCGCCGCCTGCGCGTCCTGGCCCAACGCCCTATACAACGCCTCGACCTCTTCCAGATGGCGCAGGGCGGCGCGTGGATGGTTTCGTCCCAGCGCAACCTCAGCAGCCTGCAAGTGAAGCTCTGCCAGGTTGCGGCGGCTCACGGTCGCGCCCTGTCTGTCGCCGAGGTGCTCCTGTTCGGCGAGGGCCGCGCGCAGCAGATCAATCGCCTGACGATGCCGCCCCCGCCGTGCGTAGAGCACCGCCAGATTGGCGCGCGCCCGCGTCTGCCCCAACGCATCGCGCGTCTGATCCATGAGCGCCAGCGCGCGCTCCAAACTGGCCTCGGCGGCGTCCAGGTCGCCGGCGGCGAGGTGCGCCCGCCCCAAGTTGACGAGCGCGCGCGCCTGGTTGGGCTGGTGGCCTTGCTCGCGAGCCAGCTCCAGCGCGCGTTGGTGCACCCTGAGGGCGTCGTCGAGCTGGCCTTGAGCCAGGTACACATCCCCGGCGAGCGTCTGCCAACGCGCGTCGCCAGCGACTTCCGGCGCCGGCGCGCGCTTTAACAACGCCAACGCCTGGTCGATATGGCCAGCGTCCAGGTGAAGCTGAGCAAGCACCGCCAGCGCCTTCGTCACAAGCATCGAGTCGCCCAGCGCCTCCGCGGCCTGGAGCGCGCGACGCGCGGTCGGCTCCGCGCCGGCAAGCCCGGCGAGACGGTAGGTCGCCGCCAGTTCGACCAGCGCCGCCGCTTCCGCCTCGCGCCGGCCCGCCTCCGCCGCGAGCCAGATCGCCTCCAGCAGGGCCTTCACCGCGTCGTCCAGGCGTCCCAGGTTCCGCTCCGCTTCGCCGAGGTGCGCCAGCAGCGTCGCCCGGTCGCCCGACGCGAGCGCCAGGTCCAGCGCCGCGCGCAGGCGCGGTGCCCACGCTGCCCAGCGCCCCAGCGCCGACGCGCAGCCGTGTACGCGCGCTGCCAGCCTGACCACAGCAGGCGCTTCCAGCCCTAAACGCGCCGCATGGTCGAGCAAGTGTGCGCCGTGCGCGAAGACGGTCTCCAACGGCAAGTCTTCAGCCAGCAACCGCCCGGCAAGGGCGCGGGCGCACAACCCCGCCGTCTCGCGCGCCGCTGGCTCCGCGTCGAGTAGGCTTTCCAAGAAAGCGCGCGCCAGGCGGTGCAGCGCGTAGGTCGGGACTTCGCCCGCGCTGACTTCCGCCAATGCGCGGCGCGCGACGACCAGGATCGCGCGTTCGAGCGCGGCGGCGGGCATCTGCAACGTGGCTTCCAGGTCGGCGGCGTCGGCCTTTGGGAACGCCAGCAGCGCCAGCCACACCCGGCGCGCGTCGCCGTCGAGCGCCCCCCACGCGGCGCGGTACAGCGCGCCGAACAGGTCCCCTTCGCCCAGGGGCAGCGCCCCCACACGCCTGGTCACGCGATCCGCCGCGAGGAAGCGTAGATGCCCAACCGCCACGCGCAGCGCCAGGGGGTTGCCGCCGACTGCCTCCCACACTTGCGCGAACTGCTCCGCGCGGCGCGTGACGGTCGCCTCGCTGACATGGGCGGTGTCGATGTACAGGCCAGCCTCGCATTCCATGAGCGCCCACGCCGCGCCTTCGTCAAGCTCGTGCAGGGTCACGACGCGCGTGTCGATGGCGGCGGGCGGCGCGACGCGACTGGTCATCAGCACGCGCGCGTCGCCCAGCGCGTCGAGCAACGCGCGCAGCGCCGTCGCGTCTTCAATCAGCGACTCGGCGGCGTCCAGCACAACCAGGAGGCGATAGGTCAGCCCGTGCGCACGCAGCGCCGGCAGATGAGAGGCCGGGTCGGGGTGCGCCTCGGCCAGCCCCAGCGCTTCGAGCAGGCGCGAGGCGATGGCGTCCCCTTCGTTCACGGCAAGCCATGCCAGATCATCGATGCGGCCCTCGTCAATGAGGCGGTGGGCCAACCAGCGCGCCAGCGCCGTCTTGCCCAGGCCGCCGGCCCCATGCAGGATCACAACGACCTGCCCTTCGGCGTTGAGGGCGCCCCACGCGCCCGCTTTGGCCGCTTCCAGGTCCACCAGGTCGGGCGGGACCGCCGCCGGCAGCGCCAGCCGCATCCGCAGCGCCGCTTGCCGGGCGCGCGCCTCTTGCTCTGCCGCGATGAGCGCCCCGGTCAGGCGCGCCACGCCGAGCGCCAACCGGCGGCGAAGCGTGCGCAAATCCTGGCTGGTGAGCGCCGCAAGGCCTTGCATTTGCAGGTCCAGGTCCACGCGCACATAACGGTGATACAGTGTGCTCCACGCCTCAAGCTCGGCGTTGCCCCGACGAAAGTCGTGGACCAGCGCCTCCTCAACAGCGGCGCGTCGGTCGCCACTGGCTGCCGTGGGTGGCAGACCTTCCAGGGCGCGCAGGTCGTCGAGCCGGGCCGCGATGCACTCGGCAAGAGTCTGGTAGATGGCGTGGTCGGTCGCCGCCGGCCCACTCACCGCTTCGGGCACCGCCAGACGCCGCCGCACGATCACGAAATCGGCGAGCGGGTGGTCGCTTAGCGGGGCGGCCTGGCGCAGCGCTTCGAGCGCTGCGCCTGGACTTTGGCAGTTTGAAGAGGCCGATGAGGGGGAGACAGCGGCCTTTGCTGGAGATAGAGGCCGGAGAAAGGGGCAAAACGCCTTAAGCGCGGGCGGAAGCGAAGGCGGCGTTGCGTAAGGCCAGGAGCAGGGCCTCTTTTTCACCCCAGTCACCCGTGGTGAGGGCGCAAAGGGGGCGAAAATCGTGGTCGCCCCACACGGTCGCGCGGAAAGCGCGCCAGAGGGTGTTGAGCGACCAGCGGCTGGCGCCACGCCACCAGCGCGTGGGCACGGGTGGCGCGGTGGACAAGCCCCAGGTACGGTAGCCTG
>DAOTXU010000065.1:0-24826 GCA_034435135.1 Anaerolineae bacterium
GGCGTCCAGCGCGGCGCGAGGCGCCTGGGCGTTCACCGGGCGCGCGCGCGGGATCGGGTACACGGGCGCGTTGTCCTTGCCCTCGCGGTGGTAGTAGGTGAACACCTCCCACTGGTTCGCCGCGTTGAGCAGCACCGCATCGCCTGGGCGTTGTTCGGCGGCGATGCGGGCGGCTATCGTGCGGTAATCGGCGCGCGCCTGAGTCGGATCGTTGTAGAGGTGGTGCAGGCCGACCGCCAGTTGCGCGACCAGCCCTCCCAGGCACACGAGCGCCACCAGCCCTGTCAGGCGGCTGAGGCGCGTCAGAGCCGCCAGCCCCCACGCCATGAGCAGGGCAACCGGCGCGTGGCCGATCAGCAGCGTTTTGAGGAACGCAGGCCGGTATAGCCCCAGCGCGAAGGTCCCCAAGATTGGCAGCAGCGTCCAGACCCAGAGCAACCCCAATCGCCAGGGGGCGCGCCGGCCTGCTAGACCGGACAACCCTGGCGCGAGAACAGGGATCGCCGCCACGATCAGCGGAATCCCGGCGGCCCAAATCGCCCGGCCCAGCCCCCACGTCTGGACATCGACGCCGTAAAGCAACAGCGCGGCCAACTGCCGCAGCGCCTCGAAGAACGTCGCGTCCGTCCCGGCGGTCGGCCAGGTGGTCATCTGGCGCACCGCGGTGGGCAGCCAGGGCAGGTAGAGAATGAACGGCGCGGCGATCAACAGCGCGAACTGAACGAGTGCGTTACGAGGCCGGCCCTCCCGCCGCCACCAGATGAGAAACAGGATCGCCTGCGTCAGCATCACGACCGGGTAAGCATATTGCGTGTATAGCCCCGCCGTGTTGAGCAGCGCCGACGCGACTGCCCAGGCAGGGGCGCGGCACGCCGTGCCCCTACAATCTATCCAGCGAATAAATGTATACATCGCCCCCGCCGCCAGCGCCGCCATGAGCGCGTACATGCGCGCCTCCTGGCTGTAATAGACCTGGAAGGCGTGCAGCGCCACGATCAGCGCGCCGAGCGCGCCCACCGCCGCCCCGAAAAGACGCCGGCCCAGCGCGTAGGTCAGCGCGACGGTGAACAGCCCGCACATCGCCGAGAACGCCCTGAGCGCGAACTCGCTGAACCCCGTCGGCAGACGCCAGCCGGCCAGCAGCAGGTAATACAGCGGCGGGTGGATGTCGCCCGCCGCCGCGTCGATGATGAGCGCGGGCGTGCGCTCGATGATGCGCGCGCTGTTGCCCTCGTCGTTACAGAAGCTCTGCGCGTCGAGGTCGTGAAAACGCAGAAACGCCGCCAACAGCAGCACAATCACGATGATAAGTAGGGGCAAGACACGCCTTGCCCCTACAGGCGTCGTGTGTATATGATTGACCCCCATCACCCCCATCATCAGCCGCCTGGGTACGGATGTTCGGCGATATACCTGCGCATCGCGTCGTAGACCGGCAGCGGCGTAAAATCCGGCTCGACCATGCGGAAGTAGTACCAGGGCTGGTCCTTCTCCGCGTCGGAGGCGCGCTTGAAGAACCAGAAGTTAATCACGCCGACCCAGGGCCATTCCTCGCGGGCGCGCGCGTAGGCGAGCGGCACCCACCGCGCCTGCTGCTCCAGGGTGACGCGCCCGTAGTTGTCCCGGCCTGGATGCGGCAGGTCTTCCGGCACGGGATTCCAGTTCATTTCGCTGAGCCAGATCGCCTTGTGCGCGTCGCCGTTGATGACCATGATCTCCCGAATATATTGGTTGCGCCCATAGTTGACCGTCGTCGGGCGCATCCGGCGGTCGGTGGGGCCGCTGTTGAGGCCGTAGCCCTGCATCGCCAGCACGTCGAAGCACGCGCCCGCGCCGGCGTCGTACATGCGCTGGAGAAAGATGAAGTCGTTCAGGTCGCGCCAGTCGAGCGCCACCGTCGGCGCGAGCGCCCCGCTGATGACCACGATCTCCGGGTCAACCGCCTTGAGCGCATCGTAGGCCATGCACAGGAGGCGCGTGTAGGCTTCGGGATCGATGCGCTGCTCGCCCCATTCGGGGTAGATGTTCGGCTCGTTCCACACCTGGAAGTAGCGCAGCCGGCCCTTATACCGCCCGGCGACGGCGGTCGCGTAGTTGACGAAATCGGTGAAGTCGTCCGGCGGCGCGAACGCACCGGCTTCGTTCCCGGCGGCGCGGCTCCACGCCGGCGGGTTGCCCAACCGGGCGATGATCTCAAGCCCGTACTGCCCCGCCAGATCGACGATGTGGTCGTACTTCGCCCAGGCGTCCACCGGGTCGGGCTGGCCGTCGCCGTTTAAATCGTTGCGCCGGTCGGTGAAGTCGCCGCGCCCGTGAATCTCGATGTCCTCCCACGGGAACTCCTGCCGCAGCCAGTGGAAGCCGGCCTCGGCGATCATCTGCACCTGGCGCGCGCGCTTGGCCGGCTCGACCTCCTGCTGCAAGAAGGTGTTGATGCCGTAAGGGTTCACGTCGGCGAGGGCGGGGCGGGCGGATGTGTCAAGCTGCGGCTGGCGGCGTGTGAAGTTGCCCAGGTACTCGACGAAGCCGCGCACCTGCGCGATGGGCTGCTCCTCGCCGGTCAGGTTCCACAGCGCGCGCCAGACCGCCCCACGCTGCGAGAGATCCCACGCAAGCGAGGCTGCCAAGACGATACAGGCTGCTGCTGTTATAATTAGGACGCGACGCACCTCAGAGACCGCTCCAAATGGACGGCGCGGGATCGCGAGCAGCGGTATTATACCCCGACGCCAAAATGTCAAAACGCGAAGCGAGGAGGCAAGGATCATGACCGTCGATTTTGGTTTGGCGTTGCCTGCCGGGCCGCCGAAAGGGCAGATCGAGAAGTGGATGCGTGACCTGGAGACTGTCCTGCCGCAACTGGAGGGCCATTTCCGTAGCCTGTGGATGACCGATCACTTCCAGTGGGACGACGACCCCACCTACGAATGCTGGACCGTGCTCGCCTACGCAGCGGCGCGCTGGCCCCAGTTCGAGATCGGGCCGATTGTGCTGGGGCAGAGCTACCGCAACCCGGCGCTGCTGGCGAAGATGGCGGCGACGCTGCAAACGCTCTGCGGCGGGCGCTTCATCATGGGGATCGGCGCGGGCTGGAAGGAGGACGAGTATCACGCCTACGGCTACCCGTTCCCCACCCCCGGCGTGCGCCTCGCCCAGCTGGAGGACACGCTCGAAATCCTGACGCGCCTGTGGACGCAGCCCGGCAAGGTGACGTATCGCGGGAAGCATTACAGCGTGGCCGATGCGTACTGCGAGCCGAAACCCGACCCCATCCCGCCGATCCTCGTCGGCGGCGGCGGGGACAGGACCACGCTCCTCGCTGCGCGCTTCGCCCAGATGTGGAACATGCCGGATATAGCCTTTACTCGCTACAGCGGGCGCATGGCCGTTTTGCGCCAACACTGCGAGGCCATCGGGCGCGACCCGGCGACGATCCGCAAGACGTGGTTTGGGCGTCTGGCGGTGGGCCGGACTGAGGCGGCGGCGCTGAAGCTCGGCTACGGCAAGTGGACGCGCGATAACGCCTTCGTCGGGACGCCGGCGCAGGTGGTCGAGCAGATGGGAGCGTTCGTCGCGGCGGGCGTGGATTACTTCATGACCGAAGTGCTTGGCCTGCCCGACCCGGATGTGATCGGCATGGTGCTGGAAGAAGTGCTACCGGAGCTAAGCTGAGGTCGGGTAGCTCCCCGCGAGCTTCACGCTCGCGGGGAGCTTGATTGTGCCATCCGCCCCTTTTGCACAACACAAAGTTTACACGCGCGTAACATCCTGTGGTTGTATTGCTACCTGCATCGATTATAATTCAAGCCAGCGTCAACCCTTTAACAGGAGCCAGACTCCGATGGCCTTCACCGAAGGCGAAAACGTCGGCCCGTATCGGATCACCGCCCAGTTGGGGCAGGGCGGCATGGCGACGGTCTACAAGGCGTATGACCCCGCGCTTGACCGCTACGTCGCCATCAAGGTGATGCACGAGGCGTTCAAGCAAGACCCAAACTTCTTTGGACGCTTTCAACGCGAGGCGCGCATCGTCGCGCGGCTTGATCATCCCAACATTGTCCCCATCTACAGCTTCAGCGAGCACAAAGGCGACCCTTACCTCGTCATGAAGTTCATCGACGGGGAGACGTTGAAATACATCCTCGCGCAGAAGTCCCTCGCTTTGGAAGAGATTATCAAAATCATGGAGGGCGTCGCGGCGGGGCTGACTTACGCGCACAAGCACGGCGTCCTGCACCGCGACATCAAGCCCTCCAACGTCATGATCGACGTGGACGATGTGATCTACCTGGCCGACTTCGGCCTGGCGCGCATCGCGGCGCGCGGCGAGTCCACGCTCTCGCAAGATATGATGCTCGGTACGCCGCAATATATCTCGCCGGAGCAGGCCATGGGCCAGCGCGATCTGGACGCCCGCACCGACGTGTACTCGCTCGGCGTGGTGCTGTACGAGTTGATCGTCGGGCGTGTGCCCTTCAACGCCGACACGCCCTTCGCCATCGTGCACGATCACATCTATTCGCCGTTGCCGTTGCCCACCAGGATTAACCCCGATGTGCCGCCGGAAGTCGAGACGGTGCTGCTCAAGGCGCTGGCGAAGAACCGCGATGATCGTTACGACTCTGCTGAGGCGCTGGCAGGGGCGTTCAAGGCGGCGGTTCAGAAGGCGCAGGAGGCCGTCCCCGGCGCTGCCGCCCCTGTGTCCACGGTGACGGTTGCTCCGTCCCCTGCCGCGCCGACGCGGACCGACGTCGTGCGCGACGCCGACGTGTCCACGCCCCCGCCGACCGCAGCCGCGCCGGAACTGGCGCCTGCGCAGGCCGCCGCTCCCGCCGCCGATTCCATTGCGCCGGCCAGCACGCTCACGTGGCCGCCGCGCGCGGTTAATCAGTACGGCCAGCGCTGGCTGCTTGGCGGCGTCGCCGCGCTGATCGTGATCTGCCTGGCGTTTGCATTCGGCGTGGTGGGCGCGTTCAGCACCGCCATCCCCGGCAGCGGCCCGTTGGCGACCCTGGAGCCGCTACCTGCAACCCCCGCGCCGACCCTGGGTGGGATCGTGATTCCTGCCGACCCCGACGCGCTCCAGGCCGCGCTCGAAGAGGCGCAGCGCGCCGCCGACGCGAACCCGGATGACCCGGTCGCGCAGTTCAACCTGATGCTGCTCAGCCTCGCCGCAGACCCGGAACAGTCGCCGCGCACAGCGGTGACCCCGTTCCTGAAAGCGGTCGGGTCGGACAAGGACCTGCTTCTGGTCGCTGCACGCGTCCTGGCCGAGCACGACCGCGCGCTGCCGGCGGCGGTCGTTTACGTGCACGCGGTCGAGGTTGCGCCAGGCGACCCCGAAGTGCGCGCGCAGGCGGGCGCATTTCTGTGGGAACTCTCCGGCGTCGGCGACGCGCAGGCGGTGGCTTTCTTCCGGGGCCTGGTGGAGACCAGCGGCAGCGTCGGCGCGCACGTGATGTATGCGCACGCGCTGATGATGGACGGCGGGCGTCTGCAACTGCGCGGCGCGCACCAGCAGTTAAACCTGGCGCTCGACCGGGAGAGCGCCATGCCCGAAGCCCACCTGGCGCTGGGCCTGCTGCACGTCATCGAAGGGGTGGACCTCGCGGCGGCGCGCGATGAGCTACAATTCGCCATGACCGCGCCCGGCGCGCCCGACTGGGTGAAGGCCGAAGCGCAACGGTTAATCGACGAGCACCACCTGCTCGACTCTTGAAATCTGCGTGAACTTCGCATCACCAAAACGATAAGGAGCACCCATGAGAACCCCGATCATCGCCGGCAACTGGAAGATGTACAAAACCCCTGCCGAAGCGGTCGCCTTTGTCAAAGAGTTAGCGCCTCAGCTGGCTCCTTATAAGAGCGTAGAGCGGGTCGTGTGCCCGACCTTTGTGTGCCTGCCTGGCGTGCGCGAGGCGCTCGCCGGCACGGAGATCGGCGTCGGCGCGCAGAACGTGTACTGGGAAGATCAGGGCGCGTTTACCGGCGAGGTCTCGCCGCCGATGCTCGCCGGGCTGGTCGATTACGTCATCATCGGCCACTCCGAGCGGCGTGGCTACTTCGGCGAGACCGACACGACCGTCAACTACAAGATCAAGGCGGCGTTGAAGCACGGCCTGAAGCCGATTGTGTGCGTGGGGGAGAGCCTGGAGCAGAACCGCGCCGGCGAGACCATGGCGGTCGTGGGTGGGCAGGTGCGCGCCGCCTTCGAGAAGATCGAAACGGGGCAGATGCGGCAGGTGGTCATCGCCTACGAGCCGATCTGGGCCATCGGCACAGGCCTCACCGCCACCGGCCCGGACGCCAACGCCATCATCCGCGACTCGGTGCGCGGCGTGCTGGCCGGGCTGTTCGGCGACGCCATCGCGCAGGCGATCCGCATCCAGTACGGCGGCAGCGTCAAGCCGGACAACATGGCCGAGTTCATGTCGCAGCCGGAGATCGACGGCGCGCTGGTCGGCGGGGCGTCGCTGAAGGTCGATAGCTTCACCGATCTGGTGCGCATCGCAGCCGAGGCGAAGGCCGGCGCATGAGGCGGCTCTGCCGTCAGGTCAGCATCGTGACAAAGCACGTACAGGGGCATGGCAAAGCCATGCCCCACTGAGGTCTTGGTACTTGGTAGAGGAGAACCCTATGCCTCAACAGGCGCGCACCTTCGAGAAGGAACTGCACATGGTCAGGCAAGTCCGGCTGAACTACCTGCTCTTCCTGCCGGCCGGCTACAATCCCAACGGCGCGAAGCGCTGGCCGCTGATCCTCTTCCTGCACGGGATGGGCGAGCGCGGCAACACCCTGGATGACCTGGAACTCGTCAAGAAGCACGGCATCCCCAAGCTGGTGGATCAGCGCCCGGACTTTCCGTTCATCGCCGTCTCGCCCCAGTGCCCCAAGCGCACGTTTTGGGATCACGAGGTGGAGAGCCTCAACGCGCTGCTGGACGAGGTTATCGCCGCGCACGCGGTGGATGCCCACCGCGTCTACCTGACCGGGTTGAGCATGGGCGGGTTTGGCGCATGGGCGCTGGCGACCGCCTACCCGGAGCGTTTCGCCGCGATTGCGCCCATCTGCGGCGGGGGCGATCCGGAGACGGTCTGCGCGCTCAAGGACGTGCCTGTGTGGGTCTTTCACGGCGCGAAGGACCCGGTCGTGCCGCTCTCCGAGTCGGAGCAGATGGTCGCGGCGCTGAAAGCCTGCGGCGGCGACGTGAGGTTCACGGTCTACCCGGATGCCGAGCATGACTCGTGGAGCGAGACTTACGCGAATCCGGCGCTCTACGAATGGTTCCTCGCGCACCCCTGACCGTTCGGCGCAACGCCGCAACCGAGAGGCGGCTAACGACGTAAAGATCATAGAGCGTGTGTCGTTACCGTAAGGGAGGTTGACCATGCAACGCACATCGCCAACAGCGTTTTGGGCCGTGGTGCTCATCGGCCTCGGCGTGCTTTTGCTCATTGCCAACCTCACTAATGCCTGGAACCTCGTCTGTCCGTTGTTCTTAATCGGCGTCGGCGTGCTCTTCTTGCTGGGAGGGCTGCCGCGCGTCTTCTTCAGCGCCCCTGATGTCAAGACGGAGCGCTTCAGCGCGCCAATAGACGGCGCGACCTCGGCGCGGGTGGACCTCGGCCTGTCGGTGGGCGAGGCGCGCATCACGGCGCTCGCGGACGCGGAGACTCTCATCGATGCCAACCTGACTTATGTGGGCAACATCGACTTTGCGGCGTCGGGCGACGCCGAGAAGACGGTCCGCCTGCGCCAGACGTGGGATCACTTTCTCGGATGGCTCAACCCGGCGAACTGGTTCCACGCCCCGATGGAACTCAAGTGGGATATTGGCCTCAGCCCTCATGTGCCGATGACTCTGGAGGTGGCCGGCGGCGTGGGCAAGTCATGGCTCGACCTGTATAGCCTGCAAGTCAGCGACCTGCGCGTCTCCGGTGGGACGGGCCGGCTGGAGATGGTCCTGCCGGCGGTGAGCGCCGGTTACACGGCGACAGTGACCGGGGGTACAGGCAGCGTTGACGTGAAGGTTCCCGACGGCGCATCGGTAGGGATGAGCCTCAGCGGCGGGACGGGGGCGATCCGGCTCAGCGTTGGCGAGGGCGCTGCTGTCAACGCGCGCATCACGGGCGGAACCGGGCGCGTGACGGTCGAAGTGCCGCGCGACGCCGCCGTGCACCTGAAGGCCCAGACTGGTGTGGGCAGCATAGCGGTGCCGCCGCACTTCGCGCGGCTCGCCGGCGGCGAACAGTTCGTCGGGCAAAGCGGCGTCTGGGAGACGCCCAACTTCAGCCAGGCGGAGCGCCAGATCACCATTGAGTTCAGCGGCGGCGTGGGCGGCCTGACCGTGCAGTGAGAACCAATCCAAAAAGTGATAGACAGGGGGCTTAAGCCCCCTGTCTTTGGGCGTTGAAACGGTTTTGCGGCTGTGTTCTAAACTTGCGGCTTCGCTTCAGCGGTTTTCAACCGAGGTTGCCCCGGAGGGCAACCTGTTTGCCTGTCGTGCGTAATGTCGATAGAACGAACTCTCTGAAAGGGGGGGCATGGAATGTCTGAAACAACAACCAGAAGGCCCGGATACCGCTCGCTGTTTTGGCCGGTGCTTCTGATCGGGGCGGGGGTCGTGCTCCTGCTCGGCAACCTGGGCGTGATTAGCGCGGCGAATATCATCTCGCTGTTGCGGCTGTGGCCGTTGCTGCTGATCCTGATCGGCGTGGACCTGCTCTTCGGGCGCACGTCGCCGCTGGTCGGCGGGTTGATCGGCGTTGCGGCGGTCGTGCTGGCAGTCGTGATTATGCTGATCGGCCCATCGATTGGGCTGGCGGGCGACTGGGAAGTGCGCGAATTCAGCGATGTGGTGTCGGCGCGCGGCGTCGAGTCGGCGCGCGTCTCGCTGGACCTGTCGGTCGGTCGCACTACGGTATCGCCTGTGTCCGACCGGGCAAATCTTATGGAGGCCGACCTGCGCTATGTAGGGCCTGATATCGCGTTTGAGGCGTCGGGTGAGTCGACCAGGACAGTGCGCCTGGGGCAGGAGGAAGGCGCGATCAGCACCGACTTCGGCGGCCTTTTCAATTGGCTGATTAGCCCTGAAGAGGAGTTGCGCTGGGAGATCGGCCTCAACCCGGATGTGCCTATCGAACTGGACATCAACGGCGGCGTCGGGGACGCGAATCTGAACCTCGGCGAATTCAAGCTGTCGGCCCTGAACCTGAACGGCGGCGTGGGTGGGATCGCCCTGACCCTCCCGGCAACCGAATCGCGTTATGTGGTCCGCATCAATGGCGGCGTCGGCGGCGTGGACATCGAGATTCCTGACCGGAATGCCGACCTTATCCTGCGGATCAGCGGGGGCGTGGGCAGCATCGACATTGACGTGCCGGATGACGCCGCGGTGCGAATCGAGTCTACAGGCGGGTTGGGCAGCGTGAACGTGCCCGGCGACTTTGAGCGCGTCAGCGGCGGCGAGGACTGGAACAACAACGAAGGCACGTGGGAGACGCCCGGCTTCGCAGACGCCGAGCAGCGGATTGTCCTTGAGTACAACGGCGGCGTGGGCGGCCTGACGATCCGTTAGGCTTTCGGGCGCGTCGGTGTGTCAGACTGGCTGGCGTGGAACCGTTCCACGCCAGCCTTTTTCTCACTTGCGCCTGGCGCGGCTTTCGGGCATGATGGAGTCATGTGGTTTGAAACGCTGGTGTGTCCCTGGATCGCGTTCGCCGCGTCGCTGGCGTGTCTGTTGTTCACGCAGCGGTGGTTGCAGCGGCACATCATCGGGTTGGGGCTGCTGGCCTTCGGCACCCAGGACGACGGTATTATACTCTACTACACTGTCATGTTTCCCGGCGTTGTGCTGCACGAACTCAGCCACCTGCTGGTTGCTACTCTCCTTCGCGTGCGCACCAGGCGCTTCGTCATTTTGCCCGTGCGCGACGAGAAGAGCATCCTGCTCGGCCACGTCGAGATTGAGAAGACCGACGCCGTGCGCGCCGCCCTCATCGGCGCTGCGCCGCTGCTCACCGGCCTGCTGATGCTCGCGCTGGTCGCGGATAAGGCGTTCAATCTGTCCGATTTGGCTGCTGCGCTGCCCGCCGGGGACCTGGCGGTGATCCGCCCGGCCATCGAGCGCCTGATCCGCAGGCCTGACTTTTGGATCTGGCTTTACTTCACTTTCACCATCGCCAACGCGATGATGCCCAGCCCGGAAGACCGGCGGAGTTGGCCCGCTTTCATCGGCGGCGTGTTCGTCGTTGTCCTCGTTATGTTTGCCGCTGGCCTGCAAGATGCAGTCGTGGACACGCTGACCGGCCCGGCGGCGAGCGCTTTGAATGCGCTGGCAGCCATCTTTTTCGCCATCTTCGCCCTCAATGTGCTCGCTATTGTGCTGGTGTGGATACTCGAGTGGAGCGCATCGCACATTGCGGGCAAAAGTGTGAATTACAAACCGCTGCAAGAACCGGCGACCGGTGCGATGCAGCCCACGCCGGCGCGACGCGCGATCCCGTTGCACGAACGCCCCCTGCCTGTGCCTGAGCCGCCGCGAAACGCGCCACCCATCGAGGTGGAAGCGCCCCACCCACCGGTCCCAATGTTCGATGATGGATCGGACGACGAGGCGCTTGACGCCTTTTAACGCGGCGCTGGCGCCAATGGCGGTCGCCCAAGCCCTGAACGCATCCAGGTTAGAGAATGGTTAGAAAATCTCCCTAAATATTTAAGGCTTTGTTTGACTTTTGTGGTTTCACATGTTACACTGATCGCGTTCATAGCGATGGCGTCTGATTATCTGCGTTGCCTGTGCGGTTGACGCGAAACGGATTATAATCTTTTTTAATTATTTATGTGTCCGCGCCCCTAACCGCTTAACCTGGCGATCGACAAACGACAACCGTCTTTAAATGTTGATTGAGCCTCAGCGCGTGAGCGAGTCGGCGGACACTCTCCCGCGTTTTTTGTTTTTCCAGGGGCGCGGCTGGGAGCTATATATTATGAATGCAGAGTTCTTTTTGCGCATCCTGGTCATGATTATTGTTGCTTTCCTGGGTGCCGGCCTGGGCGTCTCGATTGCCGATTACCTCAAACTCAACACAGCGCAAGAGCAAGCGGCGACGCTGCTGTTTATGCTCGCTGGCGCGTTGATCGGGCTGCTGGTATCGCCCTGGCTGACGACGCGGCCCGCCGGGGCCTTCCGCCGGACGATTGAACGGATGCCCTCGCAAACACTGCTCGCGTCGGTGTTGGGGATGGTGGTGGGTCTTATCATGTCGGCGTTGCTGGCTGTGCCCCTTTCCCTGTTACCTAGTCCGCTGAGGGAGTTAGGGCCGACCCTGACCACTGTCTTCATCTGCTATTTCAGCGTGCTCATCTTCTCCAGCCGCGCCCGCGATGTGTTGGAGCTGTTAAGCGGCATTCGGCGTCTGGACGGCGCCAATATGAAGGCGATCAACGGTCAGCTGGGCGCAGGCCGCCGCATCCTGATGGACACCAGCGTCATCATCGACGGGCGCATCGCCGACATCGCCAAGCTGGGTTTCATCGGCGGCACGCTGGTGGTTCCGCGCTTCATCCTGGCCGAACTGCAACACATCGCCGACTCGTCGGACACGCAGCGCCGCAACCGGGGCCGGCGCGGGCTGGAAATCCTCAACAAGATGCAGCAAGACAGCAACAGCCCGGTCGTCATCGTTGACGACGACATTGAAGGCGTGCGTGACGCCGACGATAAGCTGGTGCTGTTGGCTAAGCAATATCGCTCCCCAATCATGACCAACGACTACAACCTGAACCGCGTGGCCGAGCTTCAGGGCGTGACCGTGCTCAACATTAACGAACTGGCGAACGCGGTCAAAGCCGTCTTCCTGCCTGGCGAGGAGATGACCATCCACGTGTTGCAGGAGGGCAAAGAGATTAACCAGGGCGTGGGGTACCTGGATGACGGCACGATGGTCGTGATTGAAGAGGGGAAGCGCTACATCGACCGCACGATTGAGGTGGTCGTGACCAAGCATATCCAGACCCCGGCGGGCCGCATGATCTTCGCCCGCCCTGTCGATCTCATGGATAGCCCCAGCCGGTATTAAGGCGGGTGGATAGCCCGTGCCAAAACCGTACATCACTCGACCGTCAATCCAGCCCGAATTTATACAGCCAGAGGCTATCCTGCCGTATGGCCTCACTGTTGATGAAGTCCTTCAGGCGATGGATGCCACTTATAACTTTCTTCATGATATGAACTCGTTCCTGATTGGCAAGGGTTACAGGCGGATCGAAGATATGTTGCTGGGGAACTCGTTTGCAGGAATCCTGAGCGAAATCGTTGTTCAGAATCTCGAAAGGGTTTCCAAGACGTTGGAACGAAACACCCAGGTTGGCGGCTTTCCTGATTTGCTGCCGGTCGGGGTCTACGGTAGCCCTGCGGTCTTAAGAGGCGCGCAAGGCATAGAGGTCAAAGCTTCAAAGCAGTCAGGGGGATGGCAGGGACACAACCCGGAGAAGGGCTGGTACATCATTTTTCGTTATATCGTCGATACGGAAACGATGCCCGACGAAGAGCGACACCCCATGGAGTTTGTGCAGGTTCTCGCTGCCGAGCTTGATGAGAGTGATTGGAGTTTCAGTGGGCGTCGAGGCGGTTCACGTCGAACGATAACCGCGTCCATGAATCAAAAAGGCGTGGCGAAGTTGCGCGCCAACCCCGTTTATCAAAACCCCGAATTTGTCGTAAAGCGGAAGCCTTACTCAACATCATAGTCTGGCCGGTTTTCAAACAGTCTTGGTTGAACAACTTGCTGCGATGTTGGCATTTGCTCATACTCCGCACTGAGATCAACCGCAACGTGCGCCAGGAGCGGAATTGCTTGTACGGCCATACGGAAATATTCAGAGTCAATCTCCAAACCAATGCTGTCTAAACCCAACGCTTCAGCCGCGGCAACTGTTGAGCCGCCGCCCATAAAGGGATCCAGTATGATTCCCGCGCCAAATGGTAGAGCAGCCCAGGCTAACTGTCGCAAGAAGTGTTGAGGTTTGAGGCTTGGGTGAGGCGCTATGTCGCGCTCTTCGCGGGGCGTCCGCGCGCTGAGGATCACGTCACTAAAGGGAACATCTGCGGAAGGCCTGCGAAGCGCGCCGGCTTTCCATTTGTCGAGGTTGTCTGTAACGCGCCCTTCAAGCGGTTTGCGGAAAAGATCCCATGGTTCATGAGATGCGCGGGGCATCGTGCACAGGTCTTTGAACGTTTCCTCTTCTCCTTTGGGACGATCTCCCCCGCGGAAAGTTCTTACCAGCCTGATGATCTCTCCGCGCTTTTCAAGGCCTGCTGAGGCAATCGCGCTAAAGACAAGATGTGAAAGAATAGGGTTTGCTGCTATAAAGAGATGCGCGCCCGGAACGAGAACCCGCCAAACTAGTCTTGCCCACTGCGCGAAGAAGTCGTACAGAGCCTCCACTTCGGTTTCGCTTAGAACGGTAAATCTGGGAAGAGGCATCCGCTTGCTACCGCCAATTTCCGGTGGGATGCGCCAGACACCGCCGCGACCGTTTCGCATTTTCTCCTGCTCGATAGCGTTGTACTCCTTGACACCGAATGGTGGGTCGGTAATGACGGCGTGGATGGAGTTCGGTTCCCTTTGAGCGAGCCATTCAAAACAGTCAACATTCAGTAATGTATAGGCCACTGTAAATCCCTTTGCGAGACTTGAACTTATGGATTGGATAATAGATTAACCAGAGTATATCATATCATGGAGTTGGTTGTCAAAGTATTATCCAATTCGGCTAGAGTATTTTACATCTCCGTATGCCTGCAAAAGCTGTTCCCCAACCCTTTATCGACTGGCTTCATGCTGAGCTTGACAAACGTGGATGGTCTTACCGTGAGGCAGCTCGAAGGGCCGGGTTGTCACATGGTAGTTTAAGCCAAGTTGTTAATGGACGCCAACCGGGTTTCACGGTATGTCTGGCGCTCTCGAAAATCTTCGATTATCCTCTAGATCAAGTGCTTTGGATGGCGGGTTTCATTGAACAGCCCCAGAACGGTGATCCTTTGGTCGACGAGCTGGTTCATGTCGCGCACTCTCTGTCCCCTAAGCTCAAACGTACACTGATTCAGATTGCTCGATCCATGCAAGAGGAAGCATAGTGTCCAATCCGGTCCGCGTGCGTTTTGCGCCCAGTCTCACCGGTGGACTGGATGTGGCCTGTCGAAGCTGTGTCAGCCGCCGGCTTGAGCGCGTATGGCGGTAGTGTCAGTAGGGGAGGAAAGGTGTGCGATGCCTCTTCGTCCTTTTCGTATGCCCGCTGACTCACAAACCCTGCTAGAAATCATTCCGCCGGCCTTTCAATATCCTGAGAACGACGCCTGGAGCATTCAGGAGGATGAGGTCGTCAATCTCGTCGATTCCGTGAAGAGCGTGCAGCGGATCTGGCCGCTATTTCGGTTGATTCAGGTGGTTTATTCACCGTTGCGCGACGCGATACACGGCTTTATCTGGGAGGAAGAAGGGGTGCCGGTTGGGTTGGTCAACCTCGCGCGCCGGCGCGAGTCTGATGATTGGGTGATCGGCAATGTCGCCGTCCTCCCACAGCACCGGCGGCGGGGGATCGCGCGCCAACTGGTGCGCGCGGCCATCGAGCTGGCCCGCGAACGGGGAGCCAGGCGCATCACCCTGGATGTCCTGGCCGATAATGTCCCGGCTTACGCTTTGTACACGAAGCTGGGCTTCGAGCATTACGCCAGCAGCGTCAAGTTCGAATATGATCCTGGCGCGCAATCGCCGCACATTGCGCTCCCTGGCGGCTACACGGTGATGGCTTCCAACCTCTTCGACTGGCGCAAGCGGTATAAACTGGCGGGGCGGATCATCCCTGAAGACATCCAGGAATATGAGCCGGTTGAAGAGTCGCTCTACCGCGTGCCGGGCGTTATGCGCCCGTTGGTGTGGCTTTTGACGAAACTCAGTAGAGTACGGCAGGGGGCGTTCGCTACTTCCATGGCGTCAAGTGGGCTGATCGTTGCGGTGGCTGCGTATGAAGCGCGGACGGGAGCGGGCGGCGTGAGCCAAGTCAGCGTGATGCTTGACCCGGCGCATCCATCGCTTGCCCTGTTTCTGCTGACGTTTCTGGTGGGCGAGACGCAGCGACTGAGTCCGGGACGGCGGATTGAGTGCACGATCCCCCGGTGGCAGACCGCGTTGGCGGAGGCAGCGGCGCTGGTGGGTTTTGTCAAACGCTTCGAATTGCACCGGCTGGGGATGATCTTGTAGCAGGCGTATTCTGCTAGGTGCGGCTGATCCGGCGGTGGCTCTTCCCGTCGCCGGTCACATTTGCTAAAATAGGATCACTTGGTGTTTGTCTTACTGTAAGGGGGCAAATCATGGCTCTGAAAATCTACAACGTGCTGACCCGCGCGAAGGAGACGTTCGAACCGCTCCACGAGGGGCGCGTCAATATGTACGTCTGCGGCCCGACGGTGCAGGATTACGCCCACATCGGCCACGCCAAGACCTATGTGACCTTCGACGTGGTGGTGCGCTATCTGCGCTACAGCGGATATACCGTGTTGTACGTGCAGAACATCACCGACGTCGGGCATTTGCTCGACACCGGCGAGGACCGCGTCCTGAAAAAAGCGCGGCAACTCCAGACCAAGCCGATGCAGATTGCCGAGTACTACACGCGCGCCTACTACGACGACATGGACGCGCTGGGCGTAGTGCGCCCGGACATCGCGCCGCGCGCCAGCGGCCATGTGCCCGAACAGATCGAGATGGTTCAGCAATTGATCGACAAGGGGCACGCTTACGTTGTAGATGGGAACGTGTATTTCGACGTAACCTCGTTCCCCGAATACGGCAAGCTTTCCGGGCGGCGATTGGAGGAGCAGGAGGCCGGCACACGCGAGGCTGTGCGCGAGGAGAAGCGCCACCCGGCGGACTTCGCGTTGTGGAAGCGCGCTGAGCCGGAGCACATTCTGCGCTGGAACAGCCCTTGGGGCGAGGGTTTCCCCGGCTGGCACATCGAGTGTTCGGCCATGAGCCGCAAATACCTGGGCGAGACGTTCGACATTCACGGCGGCGGGGTAGACAACATCTTTCCGCACAATGAGTGCGAGATTGCCCAGAGCGAGGCTGCTACCGGCCAGCCCTTCGCGCGCTATTGGATGCTGGTCGGCTCGCTGACCCTCGACAGCGTGAAGATGTCCAAGAGCCTGGGCAACGTGCTGACCATCAAGGACGCGCTCAAACAGCACCGGCCCGAAGCGCTACGGATGTTCATCTTGAACGGGCATTACCGCAGCCCCATAGACTTCACCGAAGAGTCGATCCTGGCGGCCACCAGGGGGTGGGAGCGGCTGATGGGCGCGGTGCGGCTCACGCGCGAGCGCCTGCGCACGGCGCAAGCCGAGTCGGACGGCGCGGCGGTCTTCACGCCGACGCTGGAGACGTACAAAGCGCGTTTCATCGAGGCGATGGACGATGATTTCAACACACCGATGGCGATTGCCGCCCTGCAAGAGTTGACGCGCGAAGTCAACATCCTGCTCAACAGCGGCAAAGAGGTAGACCGCGCGACGCTCGAAGCGATTGACGACCTGTACCGGCAGCTTGGCGGGCAGGTGCTCGGACTCGTGCCGGACGAAGAGATGCAATCGGCCAGCGCCGAGCGCGAGCAGGGCTTGATCCGCTTGCTGGTGGAGTTGCGCAACCAGGCGCGCGCGCAGAAACAATATCAGACTGCCGATCAGATCCGCGACCGCCTGGCCGGACTCGGCGTGACGCTGGAAGATCGGCCCGAAGGGACGACCTGGCGCGTGTCGTGAGCGTCCTCCGTTCGCACGCCGAGATTGCCGGATGTCAGCAGGGACACCGCGCGCGGTGTCCCACTGTTGGTGTCATTTTCTTAGGAGCCTTGGCGCGGGAACTCGGTCCCGATCATCAGCCCGAAGAGCAACGCGACCAGGAACAGTGGCTCCTGATTGGGCGTGAGCCGGTCGGTACGGACGAAGACTTCTTCAATGCCGCCGCGATGAGGCGCGGTGGTGGTCTTGCAGACTGCCTTGTTGTCGGCGGTGACGATCTCCAGCCAGCCCATCGGCTTGTTGAGTCGCATGACGCCCAACGGCACGCCATGCACGTCGCGCAACGCCCACTCGGTGCGGGTGGTGCTGCTGAGACTCTTCACATAGTCGATATACCAGCTCATTTGGGGGCCGTCCAGCCGCGCCGAAAGCCCGGTTGACTCAAAGTTGAACGACTTGCCGCGCACCAGGATCGGCTGTTTGAAAGGCGCAAAGGGCTGGTCCAGCTTCCCCACCCGTTGAAGCTGCACGCTCGGCGTGTGGGAACGGACATCTTCCAGCTTGAGGACCAAACTGTTGTCGCCCGCGATCTGGGCGACGAAACGTAACAGCAGCGGCGTGGTGGAGAGCTGGCGCTGCTCACCGCCCAGTTGCGGTTCCATGCCGGACTTATCGTTGTCGCTCAGTTGCGGCTCTTGACCGGTCAGATCGGACTTGTTGGGCATGGCGCGTCCTCGCTTTAATGTTACCAGGCCGCTTCCAGGATAGCCATCACATCCTCAGCCGCCAGGGGCCGGGGGTTGTGCTTCAGCGAGCCAGAAGGCAGCGACTCTTCGACGATGACCGGAAAAGCCTCACGGTCAACGCCCACGTCGCGCAGACGGAGCGGCACCTGGATGCTTTCCAGCATCCGGCGCACGCCGTCCACACCTTCGGTCGCGTCCCGGTAACCCAGGAGGCGGGCCACGTGCGCATACTTCTCCTCACTGTAATGCAAGTTGTATGCCATCACGTAAGGCAGAAGCAGCCCGCAGATCACGCCATGCGGGATATTGAAGCGGTGTCCTAATGGGTGCGCCATCCCGTGCACGCCGCCCAGCCGCGCGTTGGAGAGCGCCAGCCCGGCCAGCAGGCTCCCGTAGAGCATGGCCGCGCGCGCCTGGCGGTTATGGGATTCCTGGTAGGCGATTGGCAGCGCGCGTCCGATGAGCCGGATCGCCTCTAGCGCCAGCGCGTCGGTGACGGGCGTTGCGCCGATGGACACGTAGGACTCGATGGCCTGGCACAGCGCATCGCTCCCACTCCCCGCCGTGACATGGGGCGGCGCGGAATAGGTCAATTCCGGGTCAACGATGGCGACGCGCGCAAACCACGCATCGGTGCGGATGCTCTCTTTCACGTGGCGTGCGGGATCGGCAATCACGGCGTTCCTGGTGACTTCCGCGCCGGTGCCGGCGGTGGTAGGCACGGCGATGAACGGAATCCCTGGCCCCGGCACCTTCCGTACTCCCGTGTGATACTCCTCTACCGTGCCGGGATGTGGGAACAGCCCCGCGATAGCTTTGGCGGCGTCCATCGCGCTGCCGCCGCCGACCCCGACCACCACCTCGACGCTCTCGGCGCGCGCAAGCGCCAGCCCTGCCTCTACATCTTGCGTCGTCGGCTCGCGCGCGATAGGGCCGCCTTCGGCGACGCTGATCCCCGCGCTTTCCAGCAGCGGCCTCGCTTCCGCCACGTTGGACGCGCGGACCACCAGCGCGCGTTTTCCGAAACGGGCGACGACTTGTGGGAGCTGGGCAAAACATCCCTCGCCGATGACGAGTTCAACGGGATTGAAATAGGTCTTCATCGTTGCTCCAAGTGTGCAGGCATAATAAGTTTACAATATATCATACTCAGAAAGCAACGGGTTCTTTATACAAACTTATGTTATTGTTACGCAATCTTCACCGAAGATTCACCTCCTGTATGCTACGAAATATAGTCATGCGGATTGACCGGCACGCCGGAGCGCCGAATCTCAAAATGAACGTGAGGGCCGGCGGTGTTGCCGGTCGTGCCCAGCGTCCCGACGATCTGCCCGCCGTTGACGCCCTGGCCGCAGCGCAGGCTCACCTGGTCCAGGTGGGCGTACAGCGTCCAGAAGCCGTTGCCGTGATCGAGCACCACCATGTTGCCGTAGCCCCAATCGTTCCACCCGGCGAAGATCACCGTGCCGTTGTCGGCGGCCATCACCGGCGTGCCGGGCACCCCGCCCAGGTCGATGCCCCGGTGCCAGGGGTTGGCGAAGTCGGCCCACACCGAGAAGCTCGGCAGCGGCCAGCGGAACGTCCCGGTGCCGCTGTAGCTCGCCGGCACCCACCCGCATGAGCCAGGGTGCCCCGGCGCAAAGCCGCCGCCCGCCGCGCCTGGCGCAGCCGCCTCGCCCGGAGCCGGCGTGTCGGGGATGGCCTGGCGGAACAGGTCTTCGGGTATCTCGCCCTGCCCGCCCGGCACCATGACCAGCGCCCCGGCGGGGAGTCGCGTCTCGCGGGTAGCCCCGGTCAGGTCGTTGTACGGCGCGGCGAGGATGTCCTCCGGCGCGACATCGTACCGGGCAGCGATCCGCGCCACGCTCTCCGCGCCAGTAGCAATATGCAGCACGCCATCGACCGGGGGGATGTTCAGCGCCTGGCCGATTGCCAGCAGGTGCACATCGGTCAAGGTCTGTTCATTTGCCCAAAAGAGGCTTTCAGGGCGCAGGCCGAAGCGTTCGGCGATGCCGAACACTGTATCGCCCGGCTGCACCGTGTAAACGATCACCGCTTCGCGCGGCGGCGGCTCGACGGTGGCGGTTTCGACTTCTTCAGCGGCGGGGATGAGCAGCGCGTCGCCGGGGTAGATCAGGCAGTCCGCGCCCAGGTTGTTGGCGCGAAGCAGGTCGCCGAGCGGCGCGCCATAGGCTTCTGCGATGGTCGAGCAGTTCTCGTCAGGCTGGACGATGTGCGTCTGCGGCGTGGATGTGGGAGCAAGCGCCTCAGGCGATCCCGGCGTGGCGACAATCACGGTGAGGTTAGGGACAGGTGTCATCGTGATACGCACCATCATCGGCGTGAGCGATGGCGGCAGGCTGGACGCTGGATAGACGGCGCGCCAGATCAACAGGACAGCCAGCGCGGTCAGCAGTGTGACAACAAAATTGATGGCGATGAATGCCAGCAGTTGTCGCTTCAACGGTTACAATTCTGGTTGGTGCAAATCTTCGTTTAAATGTGAGAATCTTAACAATGGACTCCAGTTTTCATTAGATTATTATATCAAACGGCAGAAAGTTCCTGCGGGATTATACCTCTGTCTGGAACTACCCCCTAATGGTTGATCTCGCGTTAGAATAGGCCCCAATTCTTATTTTTCCCAAACGGTTCCGGTCGTAGTATAAAGAGAGCGGGAGCGAGCGCCATGAGCCGAACCATTCGCGCGCCGCGCGGCACCACGATCACGTGCAAAGGCTGGCTGCAAGAGGCCGCCATGCGCATGTTAATGAACAACCTCGATCCCGACGTGGCCGGCGATCCCGAAAACCTGATCGTGTACGGCGGGCGCGGGCGCGCCGCGCGCAATTGGGAATGCTTTGACGCCATCATCGCGGCGTTGAAGGAACTGGAAAACGACGAGACCCTGCTCGTGCAGTCGGGCAAGCCGGTGGCGGTGTTCCGCACGCACCCCGACGCCCCGCGCGCGCTCCTCGCCAACTCCAACCTGGTGCCGCACTGGGCCACGCAGGAGATCTTCGACGACCTGGAGCGGCGCGGCCTCATCATGTACGGGCAGATGACCGCCGGTTCGTGGATCTACATCGGCACGCAGGGCATTCTACAGGGCACTTACGAGACGCTCGGCTCGCTGGCGCGGCAGCAGGGCTGGGGCAGCCTGAAGGGCAAGTTCGTGCTCAGCGCCGGCCTGGGCGAGATGGGCGGCGCGCAGCCGCTCGCCGTCACCATGAACGAGGGCGTCGGGCTGATCGTGGAGATCGACCCCTGGCGCGCGGAGCGCCGCCTCAACACCCGCTACCTGGACGTGGTGACGCACGACCTGGAAGAGGCCATGACCATGGTTGACGAGGCGGTGCGCAACCAGCAGCCGCGCTCCGTTGGGTTGATCGGCAACGCCGCCGACATCTACCCGCGCCTGGTCGATTTGAAGGTCACGCCCGACGTGGTGACCGACCAGACCCCCGCGCACGACCCGCTCTCGTACATCCCGCACGGCATGTCGTTCGACGAAGCGCTGGCGCTGCGCGAGCGCGATCCGGGGGCGTTCACGGCGCGCAGCATGGAGAGCATGGCGCGCCACTGCCAGGCGATGCTCGACTTCCAGCGCGCGGGCGCAGTGGTCTTCGACTACGGCAACAACCTGCGCCAGCGCGCCTACGACGCCGGCGTGGCGGAGGCGTTCGACTACCCTGGTTTCGTGCCGGCGTACATCCGCCCGCTGTTCTGCGAGGGGAAAGGCCCGTTCCGGTGGGTGGCGCTCTCCGGCGACCCCGCCGACCTCTACCGCACCGACGCGGAAATCCTGCGCCTCTTCCCCGAAGATGAGCACCTGGCGCGCTGGATTCGCATGGCGCGCGAGCGCGTGGCGTTTCAGGGACTCCCGGCGCGCATCTGCTGGCTGGGCTACGGCGAGCGCGCGAAGGCCGGCCTGGCGTTTAACGACCTGGTCGCGCGCGGCGAGGTCAGCGCGCCGATTGTGATCGGGCGCGACCACCTGGACGCCGGCTCGGTCGCCAGCCCCAACCGCGAGACCGAGGGCATGATCGACGGCTCGGACGCGATCTCGGACTGGCCGATCCTCAACGCGCTCCTCAACGCGGTGGGCGGCGCGACGTGGGTCAGCTTCCACCATGGGGGCGGCGTGGGCATCGGTTACAGCCAGCACGCCGGCCAGGTGATCGTCGCCGACGGCACGCCGGCAGCGGCGGCGCGGCTTCAGCGCGTGCTGACCACTGACCCCGGTATGGGCATCGTCCGCCACGCCGACGCCGGTTACCCGGAGGCGATAGCGGCGGCGCGCCGGCACGGTATGAAGCTGCCGATGGTCAACTTATGAAGAATGTAAAATTGTCGGTAAATTGTGTGAAAACCGTCAGCCCTGGGCTATACTTCTGAACATGTCCTGTCTCTGAGAGAGAGGCTCTATGGTTCAAGAGTACCGCAGCGAAATTCTCGAACGCACTCTCAGGAACCTGCACGCCGCGGTGATGGGCATTAAGGCGTCGGTGATCGTCAACATGGACGGCCTGTTAGTGGCGGCGTACCCGCCCGGCGATGAAGAAGCCCCGCATCTGAACCCCACGAGCAGCCCCCAGGTCGCCGCCATGGCCGCCACCCTGATCGGCCTGGCGGAGCGCACACTCGACCGATTGGCCCAGGGGGAACTGGAGCGGTTACTCATGGAAGGTGAGCACGGCGTGATGGTGGTGTACCCTGCCGGGCGCGCGGCGCTGGCCGTGCTCGTGGATAAGCGCACCAAGCTCGGCATGGTCATGTTCCAGACCAGCCGCGCCGCCAACGAGGTGGCGAACATTTTGGGGTATTAGTGCAGTCTGAATACTACGTTAGGGTGCACTACGCATCGTTTTTTTAGTGCGCTGACTGCTCTAACTCCAAGTTGGCCGTGAAGAAGAATGACAGCCCACGTGAATCGACCACGCCCAGACAAAGGTCTGTCGGGCGATAAAATCGCCTCGAAATCTCTAGGGATTATCAGATTCTTACATTTATCTTTAATGCTATCATCATTACTGAATGAGAGACCATGCAGCTCATGCGCAAAGCGGTTCCGTATGTCTTTTATGTGTACGAGATTTCCGCGCTCGTCCTCACTTATCAGACCCATGCAGTATGCAGCGCTGATTCTTGCGCCAAAGGTTTCAAGAGGGGCGTAGCTCCTCTCCAGTAACGCATCTACTTTTTCCTTGTCGTCAATAAGGAAATTGCTGATAAGCTGGTACAACTGCACATCCAGTAATGCGGCCCCAAGAAGAGCAGCAGCTCTATCGCTTTCCTGCTGAAACTCGTTGAAGAAATTTTGCAACTCCTCCGTTGTTATAGGAATCTGAGCTTTTTTCTTAGCCATAGGTCTTTTCCTGAGTTCTCAGACTATGCTGAACTTGATGAATTACGTCTACTATGAAGCCATTTCATGTTGCGCCCGATACCAGTCAACCGTCTTCCTCATCCCCTCGTCAAAATCGGTCTTCGCCTCGAAGCCGAAGTACTGCTTCGCGCGGCTCACGTCAAGCCGGCGGCGCGGCTGGCCGTCGGGCTTGGTCGCGTCCCACACGATCCGCCCCTCAAAGCCGGTGAGCCGCGCGATCAACTCCGTCAGGTCCTTGATGCTGATCTCGCGCCCCGACCCCAGGTTGACCGGCTCGCCCCCGTTGTAGCGCTCCGTCGCCAGCAGGATGCCCTCGGCGGCGTCCTCGACATAAAGAAACTCGCGTGTGGGCTTGCCCGTGCCCCAGGCGACGATGTGGTCGTCGCCGCGCGCTTTGGCTTCGATGCATTTGCGGATCAGCGCAGGGATGACGTGCGAGCTTTGCGGGTCGAAGTTGTCGCCCGGCCCGTAGAGGTTGACCGGGAGCAGGTAAATCGCGTTGAACCCGTACTGCTGCCGGTAGGCCTGACTCTGCACAAGTAACATCTTCTTCGCCAGACCGTAAGGCGCGTTGGTCTCTTCGGGGTAGCCGTCCCACAGGTTTTCTTCTTTGAACGGGATCGGCGCGAACTTGGGGTAAGCGCAGATCGTCCCGATGGCGACGAACTTCTCCACGCCCGCCTTCCATGACTCGTGCAGCAGTTGCACGCCCATCATCAGATTGTCGTAGAAGAACTCGGCGGGGTGTTCGCGGTTCGCGCCGATGCCGCCCACCTTCGCGGCCAGGTGGATCACGATGTCGGGGCGCGCGTCGCGCAGCAGGCGGCGGATGTTCTCCAACTGCGTCAGGTCGTAATCTTCGATCAGCGGGACGAAGATATGCGCTTCAGGTGCGCCCCGCGCGCGCATTTTCTGGATCAGGTGCCTTCCGAGAAAACCTGCGCCCCCGGTCACGACCAAGCGTTTCTCTTCCCAGAATCCCACGTCAAGCCTCCTCGGTTTGGCTATCTTTGCGCGGTATGCTGCCCGCCTCAAACGCCAGGATGAGCGCGACCGCCTCGACCAGGTCCGGCACGATGTGGAACGGGCGCAAGACCGGCGGCCTCGGCTGCATCAGTTGCCGCCGGCCAAGCCCGCTCAGCACAAAGATTGCGGTCGCGCCGGCCGCTTGGCCGGCCTGCACGTCGCTGAGCGCGTCACCGACCATGTACGACTCCGTGAGCGACAACCTCAGGTCTGCGGCGGCCTGAATGAGCATCCCTGGCGCGGGCTTCCGGCAAGGGCAGCCCTCCTCAGGGGTGTGCGGGCAGTAGTACATCGCGTCCAGCCGCCCACCCTGCCCTTCGACCAGCGCGCGCAGGCGTTCGTTGATCGCCTCCACGTCCGCTGCTGTGAGGATGCCGCGCCCGATCGGCGACTGGTTGCTGACCAACACCACCGCGAAATCGGTCTCCGCCAGCCGTGCGAGCGCGTCCAGCGCGCCGGGCAGAACTTCGACCTCATCCCAGCTTTTGACGTAGTCGTCCCGGTTGTCGATGATGACCCCGTCGCGGTCCAGGAAGACCGCGCGCCGCCCACTGTTCATGAGCCGACCACCATGCGATAGACTTCCGTGCGCGGCCATTCGGCCTGAGCCAGCGCGTACTTCTCCGGCGTGCCGAAGTCGATCAGGTAAGCGTTGGCAGGCAGAGGCATCCCGAACACCGGCCACCCCTCCGCCAACAGGCGCGGAATCAGGTCATGACCGAAGTCATAGAATGTGTCGGGCGGAATCAGGTCAACTAGGCCCGGCTCCATCACCTGCACGCCGGCGTTCGCCAGGTCGCTGAAGATGTCGTCGGGCGGCGGCTTCTCGACGAAGCGCGTGACCCGGCCCGCGCCGTCGAGCGC
>DAOTXU010000066.1:0-5066 GCA_034435135.1 Anaerolineae bacterium
GCTCGACACCCCCTCTCCGCTTGCGGAGAGGGGGACGGGGGGTGAGGTCGCCCGCAAACACGACCAGCGCCACCGCATCGGTGTTGTTGGCTCAAAAGCTTGAATCACTTCCCTGTCTGAAAAGCTTCTCTAGGCAAGGGGCGTCCAGAGTACTGTTGCGCCGCTTGCGATAGCAATATACAATCTGACTTACACAGGAAGCTTGAGGTCTAAAGGTGACCTATGGCTACGCGACGGCTGCAAGATGACGAACTGGAACCGGCGCCAGCTCTTGGCTCGTCACACAATCCCATCTCCCAGCCCAGAGAAGAAGCCACCCTGGCGACGGCGCAGTTGACGGGCGCGCCTGCTGCGCAGCAGAAGCGCCCCAAACCGCCCAGAGCGGTCTCCCAACGCAAAGCCGCGCCGCATATGCCGCGCACGCTAACCCAAGTGCTCAATGAAGCCAACGAGATGGTCGTCAAGGGCGACCTCTCGGACTACGTGCCGTTGCCGACCGGCTTTGACCCGCTCGATGGATTGATCGGCGGCGGGTTGCGCCGCACGGAACTGATTCTGTTGGGCGGACCGCAGGGCATCGGCAAGACCATCTGCGCGCTTCAGATGGCGCGCAATGTCGCCACGCGCGGCGATCAGTTCGCCTTTTTCCTCTCTTACGAGCACACCGAAACCCACCTGATGAACCGGCTCCTCTGCCTGGAGAGCATCAACCCGCCGGAAGTCGATCTCAACGCAGGGGTCAAGCTCAAGGACTTATATGACATCGTGATTTCGCAGCGCGCGCGCGGCTACCTGGATAACGGCGCGGGCAGCGGGTCGCTCCAGGCGATCTTGCGCCAGGATAAGAAGACCGGTGCAGCGCTGGCGCGCATGAGCCGCTATTCCGACCGCCTGATCCTGGTCAAGGCCAGCCCCGCCGTCACCACGCTGCGCACCATCCGCGAGATGACGGCGCGCCTGTGCGAGGCCACGGGCGGCAATGTCAGCGTGTTTGTCGATTATCTGCAAAAGGTCGCGGTTCACCCGGAGCGCCCCACTGACGAAGCCGAGAAGGTCACCATCATCGTCGAGGGGCTTAAGGACATCGCCCTCGCGCTGGACGTGCCGGTGTTCGCCATCGTCGCCGCTGACCGCGAAGGGCTGAAGTCGAAGCGTTTGCACCTCTTCCATCTGCGCGGCAGTTCCGCGCTCGACTACGAGTGCGACATCGCCGTCATCATGAACAACAAGTACCACATTCTCTCCAAAGACCACATGACCTTTAACCCCTACAAGGCGAAGCAGTACCGCGACTGGGTGGTCTTCACGGTCGAGAAGAACCGCGCCGGGCGCGCCATGTCGGATGTCGAGTTCCAGCTTCACGCGCAATACTTCGCTTTCGACCCACGCGGACGCCTGGTGCAGCAACAACTGATCGACGAAAAGATCATCGAAGAGTAGCCGTCTGGCTTCCCATGAGGAATCGATCCAAAATAGCTCAGCCGGCTCCTAAAGGAGCCGGTGTGTTTACATTGTTCTCAGATTTTTCTGAATCATTTCAGCCTCTATTTACGACGTGTTCACCTGTTCTTCATCTGGATATGCTAGAGTGATGGCTAGGGCAATATGTCGAAACATCGATAGTCTGTCAACAAAGTGAGGCAGCGGCACAGATGGGTGCTTACCAGATCAAGTACCTGCAATTGCGACTTCGGGGGTTATCTCACGCAGCAGCATTTACGCTGGTGCAGAGTTTGCTCGGCCCGCTCAGCCCGGCGCAGCGTGAAACCTTGCTGGCGTGGGCGCTCGCACACGAAGAGCGGATCGCCCCTCCCCAGAAGAAGCAGATGGCTACGGCGTCGCCCATATCGTGAGGTAGTCGAACTCAGCGCGCGCCTGGGTCGCGTTTCCGCGCGTCTGCGCCCAGAAGCCGAAATCGCCGACGTTGGCGAAAGTCGTGTCCTGCACGGTCGCCAACAACACCCCGTTCACTCGAAGCCACAGCGTCGCTCCCACGCAACCGACCTCGACCTGGTTCCATTGCGTCGCCGGCTTCACAATGGGCGACGGCGCGCCGAAGTCCACCAGGAAATTCCACTCGCCGCCGTTGCTGACGCGCGCGACGCGGTAACGTCCATCCCCGGTCAGCGCGAAGTTGTAGAAGGATTGCGTCGCGCTGTCGTAGCGACACAGGAAGCCGTACACGCCATTGGGGTCGCCGTTCGCCAGGCGCGCGTCGGCCTGAATGACTAAGTCCTTGACGGCGGAGTTGACCGGCCCCAACCGCCATGTCCACCGCCCGGTCGCGTTCATCGACACGAAATACACGCCCCCCTCGATGCCCGATGCGCTGGACTCGTCCGCGTAGGCGAACCACTGCTGGCTGGGCGCGTCGAAGTTGTCGCTCAGCAACACGTCGGCGGGCGTGGCCGGCAGCCCCGAATCGGCTACGGTAGGTGGCAGGGTCTCGGTGGCGGTTGCGATCAAAGTCGGCGTTGCGACGTTGGGTGTGGCTACCGCTTGCGTCGGCGAGGGCAAAAGCGTAGCCGTCGGCTGTTGAGGCGGGGGCTGTGTCGAGGGGGCCGCGGTCGTGGCCAGGACCGGGGCCAGGGTCGCGGTCGGCGTGCTGGTCGGCGCCCCAGTGGGCAGGTTACAGCCCGCCGCCGCAAGCGACATCAGTAACAAGCCGGCCAACCAGCGGACTCTGCGAACGATCATGACTCCCCCTGGTCGTCAACCCATGTGGAAAAATCAGCCCTAGCTACCGGACACTGAACGCATGTTCGAGAAAAAGGCTCTTGTATTCTCTTACCTCACCCCCTCGCCCTTCGGGCAGTCCCCCTCTCCAACAATGGAGAGGGGGACTTCAGACGTTGAACAGGACCGACTCCCCCTCTCCGCGTGCGGAGAGGGGGACGGGGGCTATAGTACGGCGAAGCCGGGGTGAGGTAAAACCAAGACCGACGAGCAAAAACCATAGAACAACTGTCCGATGTCCGGTAGCTAGAAATCAGCCCAGCGCCTTCAGACGGTGAAGTTCATACAGCTCCGAAAGCGCGCGCACCTGCTGCTCGGCGCGGTACGACGAGCGCACCAGCGGGCCGCTCTCGACCCACTTGAAGCCCAACTCCAGGCCGATGCGCTTGAACTCGTCGAACTCTTCCGGCGTGTAGTAGCGTTCGATGGGGAGGTGCTTTTTGCTGGGCTGGAGATACTGGCCGACGGTGAGGATGTCCACTTTGAGGCCGGCCAGGGCGCGCATCACCTCCACCACTTCGTCGAAGGTTTCGCCCAGCCCCACCATAACGCCGCTCTTGGTGAGCACCAGCGGGTCCATCTGCTTCGCGTTGCCGAGCGTCGCCATCGCCCACTCGTAGCGATCCTGCGGCTGCACCTTGCGGAAGAGGCGCGGCACGGTCTCGACGTTGTGGTTGAGGATTTCCGGGCGCGCGTCCATCACGATCTGGAGCGCGTCGCGGCTGCCTTTGAAGTCGGGGATCAGCACCTCGATGGAGCAGCCGGGCTGCACCTGCCGGATGCGCTTGATGACCATCGCAAAGATGGGCGCGCCGCCGTCTTTGCGCTCGTCGCGGTTGACGCTGGTGATCACTACGTGGCGCAGGTTCATACGGCGGACCGCCTCGGCGACGCGGTTCGGTTCCTGCCAGTCCATCGGTCGGGGGCGGCCTGTGGCGATGTCGCAGAAGCCGCACGCGCGCGTACAGATGTCGCCCATCATCAGGAACGTAGCCGTGCCGTGCCCCCAACACTCGCCGATGTTGGGGCAGCGCGCCTCCTCGCATACGGTGTTAAGCGACTTGCTGCGCATGAGGGTGCGCACCTGTTCAAACGTCTCGCCGCCGGGCGCTCTGACCCGGATCCACGGGGGACGGCGGCGGAGCGCGGTGTTCTCTTCAACCATGCAGTTCCTTTACGCTACGACATATCCTTTCCACCTCTTCAGATTATAGCGCGCCGGGGGCGGATGCCTACTTTGGCGCTTCCTGCCACGCCTCGCAGCCCCGGAAGGGCATGTGCACGCCATCCCTGTACCGGGGCCAGGGATTGTAGACGTTGACGCCGGGCGCTTCCTCGCCGCGCAGCAAAAAAGCGCTCGGCCACGGCGGCGTGTCGGTGACGATGCGCGTGCTCGCGGGGATATAGCGGATGGTCAGGCCGCGCCGCCACCGGGGAGAAACGTTGGCGTTAGAGCCGTGAATGATGTTGGGATGGTGGATCGACACATCGCCCGCTTGAAGCTCTACATCCACCGCCTTCGACTCATCGACGAACTCCGGCGGCGTCTCGGCGTTGAGCACGTTCGCCACGTCGGTGCGCTCGCGCAAGCCCACGAGGTCCAGCGTGTGCGTGCCGGGGATGACGCGCATACAGCCGTTCTCCACCGTCGAGTCGTCCACCGCCAGCCACAGCGTGGTCACCTCCATCGGCTCCAGCGGCCAGAACGCCCCGTCCTGGTGCCAGAGCACCGGCTGACCGTCGCGCGGCGGCTTGGCGATGTAATGCGACGCGAAGAGCGCGATGTTCGGCCCGACGAACTGCTCGGCGATGTCGAGCAGGCGATGGTCAGCGACCAGGCGCACCCAGAAGGGGTCGTCGGTCATGAGCGTGTGCCCCAACTGTTCCGGGCGCAGGTCGGGATGTTTGTGCATCAACCACGCGACATGGTTGCGCGCTTCATGCACCAGGTCCTTGTCGATGGCCTGGCGGACGATGACGTAACCGTCGCGGTCGTACCGCTCGCGGATGCCTTGCAGTTGCGCTTCCAGCACGGCAGCCATGTTTCACTCCTTTGTTGATCGGATTAATCTTCTTGCCGATATTGAGCGTAGTGTACCCGACGTCGGCATTTGTTACAACGGGGTGGCGCGGTGCGTCTCGTCAGTTTAGGGTAGCGACCAACCGCTTGTAGGCCTTGAAGTGATTCAAGCTTTTGAGCCAACGACCCCGGTGCGTGTGGAGCTTGTCGTGTTTGCGGACACCTCACCCCCCGTCCCCCTCTCCCGGCTACGCCGGACTATAGCCGCAAGCGGAGAGGGGGTGTCGAGCCGCAGGCGAGACGGGGGTGA
>DAOTXU010000067.1:0-5855 GCA_034435135.1 Anaerolineae bacterium
CCACTGATCCAGCAGCCGCCGAGCGTCACGCCGCGCGCCGCCGCCGGCGGGAGCGCGCCGCCAAGCCGCCCCGGCAGCGACTCGTGGCTCAGCGCGGTGAATTTGCAGACGACGTGCTGTAACGGCGTTTACATCACGCTGGCGTTCTTTGCGTTTCTGGTGTTCTGGCTGGGCGTGCGGTCGAGCGTGCGCCCCTGGCTGCGCCGGATGTGGCACAGCATCCGCAGAGCAATGCGGTAAACGGAGCGAACTGGAGATCACACGCGCTGGGTTTTTCTGGATGACGGAACTGTGGAGCGCTTTCTAATCGTCGGGCTGGGCAATCCGGGCCGGGAGTACGCGGACACCCGGCACAACATCGGCTTCGAGTGCGCCGATGCACTCGCGCGTGCGCATGGGTTGACCTTTTCGCGCCGGCAGAGCAAGGCCCTGGTCGCTGACGGCCTGGTTGCCGGGAAGAAGGTCACGCTTGCCAAGCCGCAGACCTTCATGAATCTGAGCGGGCAGAGCGTGGCCGGGCTGGTCCGCTTCTACCGGGTCCCCCTTGAGCGCTTGCTCGTCATCTTCGACGACCTCGACCTGCCGCTCGGAACGATCCGGCTGCGCAAGAGCGGCGGCGCTGGCGGCCACAAGGGGATGCGCGACATCATCGGGCGGCTGGGCAGCGACGCTTTCCCGCGCCTGCGCGTCGGCATTGGGCGACCGCCGGGCCGCATGGACCCCGCCGCCTACGTGCTGCGCCCGTTCGACGCGGAGGAGTTGCCATTGCTTGAAGAGGTGCGCTGGCGCGCAGTCCGCGCGCTTGAGAGCTGGCTGATCGAGGGCATCGAACTCGCCATGTCGCGCCACAATGGGCCGGGCGAGCAGACCGCCGATTCGTCGCTTGATGCCGCCGAAGAGGAAAGACGCAACCACGAATAGCGCGGATTTTCCAGCCGTAGATACAGAGCGCCGCGCCAAGGAGGACAGTGAGGCCATGAATGCTTCGGAACAACCTGTAACGGTGATCCTGGTCACCAACGACGGCATGGGCAAGGCCGATACGGAGCTTCAGCGCAACCTCGCGGGCAAATACTTCCAACTGCTGGCGGAGCACGACCTGCTCCCGGCGGCGATTTGCTTCTACACCGACGGCGTGCGGTTGGTGTGCGAAGGCTCGCCCGTGCTCGATCACCTGCGCGCGCTCGAAGCGAAGGGCGTGCATCTCATCGTGTGTCAGACTTGCCTGAACTACCTCGCCCTGGCCGATAAGGTGCAGGTGGGCGTCATCGGCGGCATGGCGGACATCATCGACGCGCAGTGGCGGGCGGACAAGGTTATCACGATATAGAGGCGCGAATGCAGGTCGATTTCAGGCGGGAGCGCACCTGGTGGGACGCGAAAGCGCCCAGCGAAGAGCTGGACCTTTGGGATGAGGCCATCAACCGCGCGCTGCGCTGGCGCGAGATCGAGCGCCGCCTGGGCGGCGTGGCGTCCATTCTGGAGATCGGCGGCGCGACCGGCGCGTTTTCGATTCCCCTCGCACAGCGCGGTTACGCGGTCACGCATGTGGACTTTTCATCGGCCATGCTCGACATCGCGCGGGCGAAGGCCGGCGGCGCAGGCGGGCTACGTCTTGTCCAGGCGAACGCGGTGGCCTTGCCTTTCCCGGACCGCGCTTTCGACCTGGTGCTCAACATGGACGGCGCGGTGTCCTTCTGCGGCGACATGGCGGAGCAGGCGATTCGTGAGGCGTGCCGCGTGACGGGCAGGATTTTGATCCTCTCCGTCTCCCACCGCGCGAGTCTGATCGCCGGGTGGGTGGAGCAAAGCGCAAAGGTATGCGGGCGGCTGATCGGGGCGGTGTACGAGATGTTTGACCAGGGCCGCTGGTATCAAGACCAGTTCCCGGACAATGCGCCCTTCAGCAAAGGGGGGACCCAAAATTACCTGGGTGTGCACAAGGCATTCCTGCCTGGCGAGTTGCGCACTATACTGGAAGGCGTGGGAATGCGCGTGTGGCGATGCGGCGGCATCGGCACGCTGGCGAACCTGTGCGGCATGGAGGCGGTCGAGTTATTGCGCGCGGATGCCGACGCCTACGCTGCGTTTCTCGATTTGTGTGAGCGGTACGACCTGGAAATCCTGCCTGACGGCCCCGGTACGTGGCGGCGCGCCGGGCTGATCGCTGTGGCCGTGCCTGCGTGAGGGCTGTTAAGCCATTATGAATCTAACCGGCTTGCTCGATCTCTTACACGAAATCCCCGCCTACGCCGCACTCCGCGCGGCGCTCGCCTCCGGCGGCGCGCCGGGCGACCTCTCGCTGATGCGCGCGGCGCGGCCCTTCGTCGTGGCGGCGCTGGCGCGCGATCTCACGCGCCCGGTGTTGATCGTTACCGGGCGGGTGGACCGCGCCTACAACGTCGCCGAGCAGTTACCTGCGTGGGTCCCCGACGCGCCGGTGCTCCGCTTCGCCGAGCCGGGGCCGCTCTTTTACGAGCGCGCGCCCTGGGGCGAGCGCTCGCGGCTGGCGCGCTTGCACGTACTTGCCCGGCTCGCGCCGCCGGCAGGGCCAAACACCCCGGTGTCAGACGGCCCGCCGCCGATAGTTGTGACCTCCGCGCTGGCGCTGATGTACAAGACCGCCCCGGCCCGCGAGTTCCGCGCCGGCAGCCGCGTCCTGCGCGTGGGTCAGGAGGCTGACCCGGAAAAGCTGCTGCATAACTGGCTGGGGCTGGGCTACGAGCCGACCTCGGTGGTGGCAGGGCCGGGCACGTTCAGCCGGCGCGGCGGCATCCTCGACGTGTTCCCGCCGGTCGCCGAGCAGCCGGTGCGCATTGAGTTCTGGGGCAACACCATCGACAGCCTGCGCGCGTTCGACCCTGCCACGCAACGCTCCGCCGGCAATGTCGCGCGCGTGACGATCACCCCCGCGCGCGAGGCGCTGCCCCGGCTTGCCCCGCCCGTCGCCGCGCAACTGGCCGACTGGTTCAACGCCCAGCCCGACCCGGAGGAAGACGTGGTTTCTACGCGCCCGGACGCCGAAGCGCTCGCCGGGGGCGCGGCCTTCTCACTGCTGGAGTTTTATCTGCCGTACCTGTACAGCCAGCCCGGCAACCTGATCGACTACCTGCCGGACAATGCGCTGGTCGTTGTCGAGGACTGGGACGAGCTTCACGACGTGGTGGGCGACCTGGAAGAGCAGGCGTTGAGCCTGTACAAGGATAAAACCGCCGCTGGCGAACTGCCTCCAGGCTACCCCCTCCCCTACCACACCTGGGCTGCGATGCAGGACGCGCTGAGCGTACACCATCCTCTCCACCTGGGTGGAAGTGTGGTCGAGGGGCAGCCAGCTTTGGGCGACCTGTTCACGCCGGGGCCGCACTTTGGCGGGCAGATTCGCGCGATGCTCGACTACCTGGCGCAATTGCGCATGGGCCGCGACCGGATTGTGGTGGTCACGCGGCAAGCCGCCCGCCTCGCCGAACTCTGGGCGGAGCGAGACGCCTACCTCTCGCCCGTCGCCGGGCTGAGCGCTCCGCCAGAGCCGGGAGCGCTCAGTTTCGTGGAGGGGGCGCTGGCCGAGGGCTGGACGCTCAAAGCGCCGCTTGCCGATCTGCACCTGTTCACCGACGCAGAAATCTTCGGCTGGAAGCGCCCGGAACCGCGCCGCCGCAAGCGACCGCGCGCGGTCGCGCCCGAAGAGCATTTCGCAGACATGGCCCCCGGCGATTACGTGGTGCACGTGGAATATGGCATCGGGCGGTTTCAGGGGTTGGTGCACCGCGTGCTGGAAGGCACCGAGCGCGAGTACCTGCTGGTGGAGTACGAGGGCGGCGATGCGCTCTACGTGCCCATCCACCAGGCCGACCGGCTCTCGCGCTACGTCGGTGCAGATGACCGCCCGCCGCCGCTGAGCAAGCTCGGCACCGCCGACTGGGAGCGCGTCAAGCAGAGCACCAGGCAAGCGGTGCAGGAGATCGCCGCCGAGTTGTTGGACCTGTACGCGGCGCGCGCCGAGGTGACCGGGCACGCCTTCAGCCATGACGCCCCCTGGCAGCACGAGGTTGAGGCGTCCTTCCCTTACGTGGAAACCGAGGATCAACTCCGCGCGCTGCGCGAGGTCAAGGCTGACATGGAGTCGCCGCACCCGATGGACCGCCTGATCTGCGGCGACGTGGGCTACGGCAAGACGGAAGTCGCGCTGCGCGCGGCGTTCAAGGCGGTGATGGATGGCAAGCAGGTGGCGATGCTGGTCCCGACGACCGTGCTGGCGCAGCAACACTTCGACACGTTCCAACGCCGCCTGGTGAGCTTTCCGGTCAACGTGGAGATGTTGAGCCGCTTCCGTAGCCGCGCCGAGCAGCAGAAGATCATCGAGGGGCTGAGCACGGGCCAGATCGACATTGTAATCGGCACACACCGGCTCTTGCAGGATGATGTGAAGTTCAAGGACCTGGGGTTGCTCATCATCGACGAGGAACAGCGCTTCGGGGTGACGCACAAAGAGCATTTCAAGAGGATGCGCACCGAGGTGGACGTGCTCACCCTCACCGCCACGCCGATCCCGCGCACGCTGTACATGAGCCTGACTGGCATCCGCGACATCAGCATGATCCAGACCGCGCCAGAGGAGCGCCTGCCCGTCATCACGCACGTGGGCCAGTACGACGCGAACCTGGTGCGCCAGGCGATCTTGCGCGAGCTGGACCGGGGCGGCCAGGTGTTCTTTGTCCATAACCGCGTGCAGAGCATTTATGCCATCGCTGACAAACTTAAACGGCTCGTGCCGGAAGCGACCATTGAAGTCGGGCACGGCCAGATGGAAGAGTCGAAGCTCGAAGAAGTCATGCGCCGCTTTGCGATGGGCGAGTTCGACGTGCTCGTGAGCACGAGCATCATCGAGAGCGGCCTGGACATCCCCAACGCGAACACGCTCATTGTGGACCGGAGCGACTGGTTCGGCCTGGCGCAGCTTTACCAGTTGCGCGGGCGCGGGGGGCGCGGCGCGCGCCGCGCCTACGCCTATTTCTTCCACCCGAAGTCCAGCCGCCTCACACCCGAAGCGCGCGCGCGGCTGGAGACCATCGCCGAGCAGACCGAACTCGGCGGGGGGATGAACATCGCCATGCGCGACCTGGAGATACGCGGCGCGGGTGAAATCCTGGGCGCGCGGCAAAGCGGGCACGTGGCGGCGGTGGGCCTGCACCTGTACACGCGGCTGCTCACACAGGCGGTGCAGGAACTCAAAGCGAAGCGCGACGGCAAAGCGCCGCCGCCTTCGCCCGACGGGACGGTGGTCATCGACCTGCCGCTGCCGGCCTATGTGCCCACCGATTACGTGCCCGACATGAACCTGCGCCTGCAACTCTACCGCCGCCTGGCCGACCTGACCACCGAGGACGCCATCGAAGACATGCACATCGAGTTGACCGACCGCTTCGGCGCGCCGCCGGCGGCGGTCGAGAACCTCCTTTATCAATTGCGCGTGAAGCGGATGGCGCTCGCGGCGCGGGCGACGGCAGTCACCTCCGACGAGGGACAGGTAAGCATCCGCCTGCCGTATCTGGCCGAGATCGACCGCGCCGGCCTTCAGCGCTTGCTCGGCAACGACGTGCGCGTGAGCCGCACAGCGGTGTGGCTGCCGCGCGACATGGGAACGGATGCGTGGAAGGCGCGGCTGTTAGGGCTGCTGGTGGACCTGGCCGAGTTCGCGCCCGTGCCAGTTGAGAGGGGGATGAACCACGAATAACGCCAGTGAGAATGTGTTTGAAAAGGTCGCCCTTGCTTCCCCTCACCCCTAAATCCCCTCTCCCACAAGGGGAGAGGGGATTATAAACCCAGATTGGGGGTATCTTTGCCCCCTCTCCCGTCAT
>DAOTXU010000068.1:0-17097 GCA_034435135.1 Anaerolineae bacterium
GCGCCATCACCACGTAATCCTCGGCCAGCACGCCGATCATGTTGTTGCGCATCCCCAGCAACCAGCCGCCAATCGCCGTGAAGAGGATCGTCAGCAATGGCAGGGCGGCGTGCTGGATGACACTATTCAGAAATTGTGGGTTCCCCCAGTCTACGGGAAGCGAAACGTCGTAGGCATGGCCGATGGGGAACAGACCCCATACCAGGCCGAAGAGGTAGAGCACGAGCATGGCGATCCAGAAGAAGGGGAACGCGCCAACCGCGCTCGCAACCGGCAAGATGACGGAGTCGACAAAGCGACCCCGCCGCCATGCCGCGAACATCCCCAGGGTGGTGCCCAGGCCAAAGGAAAAAATCGTGGCAATCCCGATCAGCCGCAGCGTCCACAACAGGCTGGGCGCGATCACCTCCGCCACGGGGACAGGGAAGAAGGAAACCGAAAGACCAAGATCGCCCCGGAGCAGGTTGCCCAGGTAAGTGATGTACTGGTCCAACAGCGGCCCCTGCACAAAGCCGAAGGTCGCTTTGAGCGAGTCCAGCGCGCGCGGGTCGAGCCGGCCCTGGAACTGGGCGAACATCAGTTGCACCGGGTCGCCGACCATCAGGCGGGGGATAAAGAAGTTCAGGGTAATAGCGAAAAAGGCGGCGACCAGGTAAAACACCGCTCTGCGAAAGAGGAAACGCATGGTGAAACCCTTTTGTCGCTTCATTAGCTCTCAGGGAGCCTGAAGCCCCCTGAGAGCTACCGTACCTGGAGGCTGAGGCTGGAAGGATTTTACCCCTTCCAGCCAAATCGATCTACAGTAAGCCTTACTTGGCGGTCTCGCAGGCTTCCTGGCTGACGCAGTGCAGCCGGGTGAGGGTAATCATGCGACCGGGCACGTTCCACGGGCTGCCCTGGGTGTAGTAGTCTTCCCTGCTGGGGAAGCCGGTGAAGCGGTAGGTCGTGTACTCGTACCAGGTCGGGCCGGGGAAGAGCGGGATCGCGGGCACGTTCTCGACGTAGATCATCTGAAGCTGGTCGGAGATCGCGCGCTGCTCCGCCGCGTCAGCCGTCGCCACGAACGCCTCAAGCAGTTCGTCGACTTCCGCGCTGGTCCAGCGGCCCCAAAGCACCGCGTTCGCCAGGCCGTCCTCGCCGATCAGCGGGCTGTACAGGACGTTCCGGTAGAAGTCGTAGGGCGTGTTGCCGTTGGCGCTCCAGCCAATGGAAGTGTCATAGCTGCCGGTCTGGAGGTTATTGAACCAGACGCCGAAATCCAGCACGTCGATGGTGGTGTTCAGGCCGATGTCCTGGAAGTTCTGGCTCATGATCTGGACGCTGGTCACCCAGTCGGTCCACCCGTTGACGACCTGGACCTTGAAGGCGATGGGCGCTCCGTCGGGCATGTCGCGCCAGCCGTCAGCGTCGGCGTCCACGTAGCCGGCTTCATCCAGCGCCGCCTTCGCGGCTTCGGGGTCGTACACGTTGAGGCCCATTTCGGCAGCCTTGTCCAGCGCCGCCTGGCTGATCCAGCTCTCGTTGCGCGGACCCAGGCCGGTGGCGTTGGCGGGGCTGGTGTAGCCGTACATGCCGATGTTGGCGACGCTCTCGTAGTCAATCGCCTTGCTCAGCGCGATGCGGAACGCCAGGTCGCTGAACGGGGCCTTGGTGGTGTTCGCATAGAGCTGGACATCCGCGCCGCCGGGCCAGAAGTAGTAGAAGTGGTGCTCCGGGTTGGCCGCGACGAACACGCTTTCGATGTCAGGGATGAAGTTGCCGACCCAGTCCACCTCGCCGTTGACCGTCGCAAAGTTGGCCGGGTCGTTGCCGGGGTACACGGGGTGGCGGATGCAGTCAATGTAGGGCAGCGGCTGGCCGTCCGCGCCCATCTGCCAGTAGTTGTCGTTGCGACAGAGTTCGATGACCTGCTCGTTCAACGCCTTCACGACGGTGAGCATCCCGGTCGCCACCGGTTCGGGGTTGGTGAACGTCACCGGGTCTTCAATGGCCGACCAGATGTGTTCCGGGACGATCCAGACGCCGCTGATCAGCTCGTGGAGCAGGGTGTAGACCTGGCTCAGGTGCACCACAACGGTGTAGTCGTCCACCTTCTCCACGCTCTCCAGGTACTCCCACACGGCGCCACGGTCCATCGCCGGGAATTCCTTGAGCATGTTGAACGTGAACACCACGTCGTCGGCGTTGAAGTCCTCGCCGTCGCTCCACTTGACGCCCTGTTGCAGGGTGTAGGTTAGCGTCAGCAGGTCTTCGCTGTACTCGTAGCCGGACGCCAGCCAGTGAGTGGGCAGGCCGCCTTCCACGGGGTTGAAGATCGTCAACGGCTCGTACATCGTGCCCTGAGTCCACCGGGTCGGGTCGGGGGCGTAGGGGTTGAAGTTGTTCGGCGGGGCCGCCTGCTGGCCCTCGCTGATGATGACGACGCCGCCGCGCACGATCTCTTCCTGGGCAACGGTCGGCGTCAATGCCAGGCTGACCAGAACGAGCAAGGCAATCGCCATAGCAAACTTCTTGGACATGGTTCCTCTCCTCAGGCTAAACAAAATCGGCCAATGATGAGAAGGCGGTTAAGTTGAGGGTGATATAAGTTTCGTCGGTGATCCTCACCTCCCTTCGGTTGGGGACAAGGGGCTTAAGCTCCTTGTCTGACATTTTACCATTCTTTCAGGTCTGGCGGCGCAAGGCGCCCCAGGACTCGCGCACCACCAACTCGGTGGGCAGAATCGCCCGGTAAGGCATGGACAGGGTGCCTTCCAGCAGGCTAATCAGCGCCTCGGTCGCCACGCTGCCCAGCCGGCGGATGGGCTGGCGGATCGTGGTCAGCGGCGGGTTCACGGCGGCGGCGAGCGGCAGGTCGTCAAAGCCGACCAGGGCCACATCGTCGGGCACGCGCAACCCCTGCCCATGGATGGCGCGCATGGCCCCAAGCGCCATCAGGTCGCCAGCGCAGAAGACGGCGTCCACGCCTCGCCGCAAGAGGGTTTTCATGCTCGTGTAGCCGGACAGCTCACTGAAGTCGCCATTGACAACCAGTTCGTCATCCAGAGGGCGGCCGGCCTTCTGCATGGCTTCCCGGTAGCCGTGCAGGCGGGCTTGGCCCGAACCCATGTCCATACGACCGGAGATATGGCCGATGCGCTGGTAGCCCAGGTGAATGAGATGCTCCACCGCCAGGCGCGCGGCGCGACAGTTGTCCACGTCCACGCTGGCGAGGTCTTCGCGCGGTGTGCGCCCGATCAAGACGCAGGGGAAATCATCGTCGGCTAACTGGGTAATCAGCGGATCGTCCTCGACCACCGAGGCGATAATCAGGCCGTCGATCAACCGGCTGTGCCGCGCGCGCTGGTAGAGCTTTTGCTCCTCGATCCCCTCGCCTACCCAGAGCATGACCGAATAGTCATGCTGGTTTGCACTGGCCGCGACGCCCTGGATAACGACGTGAAAGTAGGGGTCTTCAAAGATCTCGGCCATACATTGGGAGGCGGCAAAACCGAGAACCCGCGTGCGCTGCGTCACCAGGGTGCGGGCCGCCAGGTTAGGGAAGTAACCTTCTTGCTCGACCACCGCCAGCACCTTCTGCCGCGTCGCCTCCCTAACGTTAGGGTGGTTATTGATCACCCGCGAGGCGGTGGAGCGCGACACTCCTGCCAGGCGAGCAATATCCTCAAGGTTTTTGCTCACATAAGCCTGCCTTGCCGCCGTTCCCAGCCGAAGTGTGTTACCAGTTGCGGGTTAAGTTGAGAGCCTACCCCTCGGCTTTTGGGAGCGCTCCCAAAAACCTTTTACAGTGTAAAACATTCCGCGCGCTTTGTCAAGCCTTTTGCGCCGCGAGGTAGCATGACAAAGTCCGGGAAGGTGAAATCGGGCGTGATCCGCCCTGCGTTCTCGCGCAACCCGGAGCAGTATTCTGAAGGGGCCTACCGGGGCTGGGACGCGATCCACGCCTGGGCGGAGGGGCTGGTGTCGGCGCTGGCGGAGGCCTGATCCGGCCACACGCCGAGCCACACATGGTCCGCGACGCCGCCAGCGACCGGCAGACGGATCACGTCGCCCTCAGTGTAGACGCCGAGGGTGAGGTTATAGGTCGCGTCAACGGGTCGGCCAGCGGGCAACGCGAGGGTATGCAATTGGGCGATTACGTCGCCGGGAGTCAGCTCAAACTCGGCGGGGGCGAGGCCGTCATACTGCGCGACCAACTCTCCATCGGCCCCCAGCGCGTGCACGAAGATCGACACGAACGGCGGCCTTTGCTTCACGCGCCAGTAGCTTAGCAGCGTAATCTGGTCGCCCGTCGTCGGGAGGAACTCCACGCCCAGCAACTCCAGCGCGCCATCGAAGTCCACCGGCGCGCTCAGGCGCGTCTCGCGGTCAGGTGCATATACGGGAGCCAGCGCCTCCAGCCGTCGCAGGGCTTCTCCACGATTGGCCTGATAAACGGTCAGTACCGGCATCCCCCGGCTGTCAAGCGCCGCGCTCGCGCGGATCGGCTCGCCCAGGAAGAGGCGGCGCAGCGGTTCAGCAGGGGCGGCGTCGGCCTGGTGCGCGTAGTAGAGCAGCTCCCCTGTTTCCGGGATGACTATCCCATCGCCACCGAAGGTGCGCCGCAGGGTCACGGAATCTCGGAAAATCTGTCGCTCCAATTGACGCCACTTCAGGTAATCGAAACCGGCGTAATCGTTGAAGATAAACGCCGCGCCCCCCGGTGTACGGTCTGCATGATCGATGAAGTCGGCCATCTCCGCGTACCAGCGGTAGTTCATCCACACCTGGTCGGGGTGGTCGATCCACACGCCGAAGAAGTCGCGCGCCACCATCGCCCCGCTGAACGCGACGACCGCCGCCGCGCTCAGCGCGAGCCACCTGCGCCCGCGCGGGAAAGCCCGCTCCAGCGCCGCCAGTGGGACCACAGCTATCACCAGGACCGCCGGCAGCGCGCCGATGGCGCGGTGCGTGCTCGGCGGGGCGTCGGTGGCGGCGCTGGGCGTCAGCATGATGAAACCCAGCAGCAACAACAGCGCGCCCGCAGCGGCGCGTTCCCGGTGGGAACCGGGCCGTAGCGCCCACCACGCACACAGGAGAACGCCGGCCAGGAACAGCGCGAGCGCAGGCGGCTCGAACACGGGGCGGCCCGGCAGGTTGTAGAACCATACGTGATCCCCCGGTCCCCAGAACATGCCCAGCGTCTTGAGCATCCCGTCCAGCAGCGGCGCGGGGTCGCCGGCGCGCAGCGCCTCAAGCGGCTGGTTAACCATCGGGATGCGCCAGGCCAGGTCAGGGCTGGTGTACTCGTAGAGCAGGAACGGCCCAGCCACGACCGCTGCGACCAGCGCGTACAGCGCGATTCCCCGCCAGCGCGCGCGCCAGGTAGACCGGTCCGCAAGCCACAGATACGCCAGGAACACCAGCAGCGCGACCGGGAAACCAAGCGCCGCCGTGAAGGTGTATTGCGTCAGCCCCGCCGCCAGACCCCCTAAGACGAAATTGCGCCGCGCGCGCGCAGGGGAACCGTACAACCCGCGCCACAGACCCAGCAACGCCAGGACGATGCACACCGCCAGGGTGATGGAGCGGATCGACAGACGGCTGAAGAGGACCGGCCACCAGAGCGCCCCCGTCAGCCCCGCCGCCGCGAGCGCCGCCAGCCGCGAGCGGAGCAGCCAGGCCGCCCACACATAAACGAGCGGGATGAGCGCCATCCCAAACAGCACCGCCGGCCAGCGCAACGCCAGGGCATTGTCGCCAAGCGCCAGGGCTGACGCCGCCTGCGCGACGTTGAACAGCGGTTCGCGGCCCGCGCCCCAGTGGTAGCGCAGGCTGAAATCGCCTTTTAACATGGCCTGGGCGATCTCGCCGTCGATCACTTCATCTGTGTAGAGCGGATAATCGAGCAGACGATGGACGCGCAGGTAAAAGCCGACCAGGAGGATCAGAACCACGGCGAGCAGCAGTATAACCGTCCGGCGCACGGCGCAGGTCCCTATAGCGCTGGCGCAGCCACGCGCAGCAGCGCGTACACGTCCAGCGCGGCGAAGCCGATCCACACCGCCGCCGGCGCAATCCAGCGCACCCACAGCGGCCATCGGAAGCGCCCGCCCAGCGGCCTGATCCACCCGTCCAGGCCGAGCGCCACGCCGAAGCCAAGCGGGATCAGCGCGGGGAACAGGTAGCGTCCCTGGTGCTGCACGAAGGTCAGGTTGTAGTAGATGTACATCAACACCGTGAGGCTGAGGGTCAACGCCAGGAGCGCCACGCCGTCGCGCTGCCCGGCGGTGATCTCCTCGCCGGTCTGCCGGTTGCGCGTCACGGCCAGGACCAGGCCGGCGATTACTACACCCGTGAAGACGAGCAAGGCAGCGTAAATCCAGTCGGGCATGGGCACTGCCATCCACCCGAACTGGCCCCAAAAGCTGTTGAACGTGAATTGCACGAAGCGCCTCAACAGCCCGCCGGGGCCATGTTCGGCGACCCAGTCATCCGTGCGCGGCTGCCCGACCACGACCGCGTCATGCCGGCCTAATGCGGCGATGTCGAGGCCGCCGTAGACGCCCGCGTTGCGCAACCACCAGGGCGCGTTGATCGCCGCCGCGACGAGGATCACCCAAAGCAAGACTATCAACAGAGAACGTAGGGGCCGGCCGGCGCGTCTTTCTACCTCACCCCCTAAATCCCCTTTTCCATGAGATGGAGAGAGGGACTTGGGCTTCTCCCTGGCACGCGCCTCCTCCTCTCCATCAATAGAGAGGGGGGCGGGGGCTATAGTCCGGCGAAGCCGGGGTGAGGTTCTGGGACTTTCCCGCCGCCACCGGAGCCAGGCCGCCGCGAGCGCAACCGCCAATGTGAAATACGCCGTCGTCTTGGTCAGCCCCGCCAGGCCCACCAGCGCGCCGAGGAGCGCCGGGGGCGGCGTGGGCAGGCCATTCTCGCCGCCGCGCACGGTGAGCACGCTTGCCAGCAACACGCCGCCGATCCACAATTCGGCCAGGCTGTCGTTGTTGACGCCGGCCATCATCGCCACGTGCTGCGGCACGAACGCGGTGAACCCCGCCGCCGTGAGCGCGAACCAGGGCCGCGTCGGGAAGAGAGCGCGTATGGTCGCCCAGGCGATCAGCGCTACGCCCCCGCCTAGCGCCACCGAGAACAGCCGCAGCGGGGTCAGGTCGCCACTGGTAGCTGCAAAGACCGGCCACGCGAGCAGGTAATACAGCGGCGGCTGGTGATCTTCATACTGGACCGCGCCCAGCCGCCCGGTTACCGCCGGGTCGAACTTCGAGGCGGTCAGCGCTTCGAGATACATCTGGTCGTAGTCGCCCATCTGCATCACGGGGCAGCAGCCGCGCGTATGCAGTTGCGCGATGTAGTTGTAGTGCGCCGGCTCATCGGGGACCTGCCAGGCCGGGGTCTGCGCCGCGTAGAGCGCGCCGATGACGAGGTAAGTGAGGAGCAGGAAGGTGAGAGCGGCGATTTCGTAGCGGGAGGGCGTGGTCATGCAATCCCCCGCATCGACGAACCTGTAGGGGCACGGCTGCTTGTCCCCGCTTCAGGGGACGCCGTGCCCCTACAACAGACAACCTGTCTCATTAAAGCCCCCAATCGCGCAGGTACAGGAAATCGTGGCCCTGGCTGCGGCGGCTGATCTTGCACACCAGCGGCGGCACGCGCTTGTACTGGTTCTTCCTGACGCGATTCCATACGCCCTTGACGAACTCCGGCGCAAAGCCCGCGCCGATCGCCTCGTCCAGGCTGTAGCGCTCGTCCACCAGCAGATAGAGCAACCGGTCCACCTCGGCGTAAGTGTAACCCAACTCGCCCTCGTCGGTCTGGCCGAACCACAAATCGGCGGAGGGCGCTTTGTCCTGGATCGACTGCGGCACGCCCATCGCGCGCGCAAGCTGGCGCATCTGCGTCTTGTAGAGGTCGCCGAGCGGGTGCATGGCCGAGGCGGAGTCGCCGTACAGCGTGGTGTAGCCGAGCAGGATTTCGGTCTTGTTGCCGGTGCCGATCACGAGCGCGTTGAACGCCGCGCTCTGGTCGTAGAGGATCACCATGCGCATCCGCGCCATGATGTTGCCGCGCCGGCGGTGGTCGCAGTCGGGGAACTGCGCGAACAGCGGATCGACCATCGGCGTGATAGGCACAGTGAGCGCCTGCACGCCAAGCTGGTCGATGACCCGTTGCGCATCGCTGAGGCTGTCGGGCGCGGAGGTGGCGTAAGGCATCCGCACGCAGAGCACGTTCTCCGCGCCGAGCGCCTCGGCGGCCAGGAAGGCCGTCGCCGCCGAGTCGATGCCGCCGGAGAGGCCGATCACCGCGCGCTTGAAGCCGGCCTTCGTGACCTCGTCGTGGATGAACTTCGTCAGCACGCGCCGCGCCAGATCGGTGTTGATCTGCAACCGAGCGTCGATGGCCGCGCGCTTTTCGTCGGTGAGTTTCGTTGTCGGTTCTGCGATCATGGCGTCACTCCCTGGACGCTTCCTCTCCTTGTCGGGCGTTGATCCGTTGCAGTTCGCGGAGCATCAGCCAGGTGCGCTCGTCGCGGAGCAGCGGCAGGCGGTAGCGCGCGCGGTGGATGTCGTTGGTGTCGAGCGTCGCCACTACCAGGTCTTCTTCGTAATAAGCCGCCCGCGCGACCAGTTCGCCGTCGGGGTCGAACACCGCCGACCCGCCCCAAAACGCCAGCCCGTCCTCAAAGCCGACCCGGTTGCAATGCGCCACGATGCTCGTCAGCACGCCAGCGTAGGCTTGAATCATCATCTCCACCCAACGCACGCTGCTGAGCCGGTCGCCGCTGTCGAGGCCGCGACCGGGGCTGGCCGAGTGGAAGAGCAGGAGGTCCGCGCCGTCGAGCCAGAGCAGGTACGGCGGGCTGAGATGCCAGAAGTCCTCACAGATTGCCAGGCCCACGCGCCCGAAGCGCGTGTCGAAGGCGCGCACCGCGTCGCCCCAGGCGAAGTAGCGCCCCTCGTCGAACAGGGTGTACGTGGGCAGGTAAACCTTATGGTGGATGTGCGTCACCGCGCCCGCCGCCAGGTACGCCGAGCCGATGTAGAAGCGCCCGCGCACGTCCCGGTCTACAAAGCCGACCACAAGATCGAGGGCGCCGCCGCGCGTGGCCGCCAGCAGCGGGTCAAAGATAGGGTTGCCGGGGCCGGGGTGCGTGGCGACGGTGTAGGTCAGGTCTTGCAGCGAGTAGCCGGTGAGCGAAAGCTCCGGGAAGCAGAGCAAGTCCACGCCCGCCGCCCGCGCCCGCTCAATGTAATCAAGGTGCTTTGCGAGGTTGGCCTCCAGGTCGCCCAGGCGCGGGGCGATCTGCGCCAGGCCCAGTTTGATCTTCAAGGTTGATCCCTCCGCTCCTAGGCGGCGTGGGGGCAGGCTGCCGCGCCCCTATAGCCCCATCGCTTTCATGTTCTTGAGGCTGAGGGCGACGCTCTCAAACGGCGCGCCGTTGGGGAACCAGTCCTGCTCGACGATGGTCCACTCGACGTCGGCCTTGCGGCAGGCTTCCAGAATCGCCGGCCAGTTGAGGTTGCCCTCGCCCACCGGGAGCATCACGTGCTGGTCACCCTGCGCGCGCGCCATGTCGATGCCCATGTCTTTAAAGTGCACCAACGGAACGCGCCCCTCCATCTTCTCGATCCACCCCGCCGGGTCGCCGCCGCCGTACTGCACCCAGTACGTGTCGATCTCGGCGAACAGGTATTGCGGCTCGCCCTCCTCGAAGAGGATGTCCATGCCCGTCCGCCCGTTGTATCTCTCGAACTCCCAGTAGTGGTTGTGATAGCTGAACGTGATGCCGTGCGCGGCGAACCTGCGCCCGATCTCCGAGCCTTCGCGCGCAAAGCGCGCGTAGCCCGCCGCGCCGCGATACGTCTCCGGGATCGCGCCGACCGCCGCGTTCCGGCAGCCCCACAGCTTGTGCTCGTCAATCACCGTGTCGAGTTCGGTTTGCAGCCGCGCGAGCGGGATGTGCGTCGCGCACACGCCCAGCCCCTCGCCGTCGAGCATCTGCTTAAGCTCTTTCGGGTCGATCTTCCCGATGCCGGAGAGCTGCACGTAGTCGTAGCCGATTTGCTTGACGCGGCGCAGGGTTTGGGCGATGTCGGCGGGCGTCTGCGCGAACTCGCGCAGGCTGTACAGGTTCAGGCCGATGCGGGATGCGGTCATCCTAGAGTCTCCTTTGTGCCGGTGCCTGGTGATAAACACAAGTCCTTTGTTGTGGGGATACGACATCCCCTTGATGGGGACAGGCCGCCATTCCCCTACAGGCTAACGCGATGAATACAGGTAGGTCCCTCTGGGTCGGGTTCTTGACGCAACAACCCACGCCACCCCCCACCCCACCATCACCGCCGCGTCGAGCCACTGGTCCGCGCGCAACCCCGCCCAGGCCGGCATGGGGTCGGCGCGCAGGCCGGCGATCAGCAGCGCGCCCAGGCTGTAGAACGCCAGCACCGCCCACGCGCGCCGGCCCGACCAGGCGCCGCGCCACATCAGCAGCGCCGCCAGCGCGAGCGCCAGCAGACTCCACGCGACGCCGAACAGTTGCGTATTATAGCGCGGGGCCACCGCGCCGTAGATGTCGGGCAACTCAGAGACGACCAGCGGAGAATAATCAGCCAGTGAGCGGACCTCCTGCCCGTAGGCGGCGTTGGACATCAGACAGCCGATCCACGCCAGCGCCGCGCCGACCGGGAACGCCAGCGCGAGCGCGTCGCTCAGCGGGCCGATTTGGACGCGGCGGACGCGCGCTGTGACGTAACCGAGAGCCAGCGCGCCGATCAGCGCGCCGTGCCACGCCAGACCCCCCGCCCACACCTGGGTGATCTCGACCGGGTTCTCGCGGAAGTAGTCCCAGAACAGGATCACATGCACCGCCCGCGCGCCGATCAGTCCACCGACCAGCCCGCCGATCCCCACGTCCAGCCAGCCAGTTGCGCGCCCTTCAACCGTCTTGCCACGCCACGCCAGGACGCCCAGGCCGATGAGCGCGCCGAGGCTGATGAAGACGGCATAGCTGCGCAACACGACCGGGCCGATCCGTCCAAGTTCAGGGAGCATAGTGTATATTCTACCTTAAGTTCGCCGCGCAAAAAAGAACTGCGCCCTTTAGTGTACATTTTACTCTAAGTTGGCAGACCGAGTCAAGTAGTTGCTCCCCGCGCGCGTGGAACTCAGGCACCTGCGCCTCGTGCGTCCAGGGCGAGCCAAAGTTGCTCCCCGCGCGCGTGGAACTCAGCGGGCGCTGCTGCGGCATCAGGCGGCAAACCCTGTGCGGTTTGGCTTTTGCGGCGGCGTTTGGCTATCATCTCACAGGGGATTCTACCACCGACTTCATCCTCTGGAGGTCTTGTTGGCCTTTCTCAACCAGTATTCCTACGTCGTCTTTGCGGGGTTCGGAGCGTTTGCGCTCGCCCTGACCCTCTGGCGCTGGCAATCCCTGCCGTTGAGCCGGCTCGCGCGTGTGATCCTGTTCGCCCTGTACACGGCGCTGGCGGTGCTGGCCGGCGCGGCGTTGCGTTACCCGGAGGAGGCGAGCCACGCCGAGAGCGTCGAAGCAGTCGAGGCGACGCTCGGCAACGGGCGGCCCACCTTCGTGATGCTGTATTCCAATTACTGACTGGGCTGCAAGGCTGCGTTGTTCGCCGTGCGCGAACTGGAACCCAGGCTGCAAGCTGCGGACATCGACGCGCTGTTGATCAACATCCATGACGCGGTGGGGAGCGCCGTGCTGGACCGCTTCAACTTTCAGGCCACGCCGACGTTCATCGTATTTTCCGCTGATGGCGTGGAGGTCTGGCGCGGAAACCGCGTCCCTGCGCGGGAAGATGTGGAGGCGATGCTGTCGGGGCGATGATGGAAGAAGCGCGGTAGGGGCGGCGCGCTTCACGCAGTGTGCCCCTACCGGTCTCGCGTCAACTCATAGCGCGCCGGCAGGCGCAGCGTCTTGAGGAGGCAATCGTCGGCAGGACAGGTCCCGCAATTGATGGGACAACCGGCCACCATGCGCATCCGACCCTTGCGCACCCAGAACTCGATCATCCCCTCCAGCACGCCCGGCGAGACGTTCAACCGTTCCGCCAGGTCGCTCAAGCGGAGCGGCCCCTCCGCTTGCTCAAAGACCGTGAGCACCTCGCGCAGCAGCGTCATCATCCAAGCCCCAGGGATCGCCCGACCTGATAGACCACGACCGCGCACACCCACGCAATGGCGGTCTGGTATATGGCAGCGAAGGCAGCCCACCGCGCGCCGAACTCAGCGCGGATGGCCCCCAGCGTGGCGACGCACGGCACATACAGGAGCACGAAGATCACGAAGGCGAGCGCTGCCAGCGGCGTGAACGCCCCGCGCAGCGCTGCGGTGAGCGCGGTGTCCCCGGTCCCGGCCTGCACGTCGTTCAGATTCACGCCGGGGATCAAGCTCACCAGCGTCCTGCCGACCTCTGCCGTGGCCTGAGCGAACCCAGTCCCGATAGCTGCCAGGTCCTCGCCCAGCGTGGGGATCGCTTCGGTTTCCTCTGTTTCCTGGTTCTCAACCGCGTGCACAGTCGCCAGCGCGCTGACGATGACCTCCTTGGCGGCGATGCCGGTTACCAGCGCGCCGGCGCTCCGCCACTCGCCGAAGCCCGCCGGCTTCAGGGTCGGGGCGAGGGCCTGGCTCACCCTGCCGAAGAGGCTGTCCTTCGGCTCCGCGCCGAGGGGCAGGTTGAGCAGCAGCCACAGGACCACCGACGCGGCCAGGATCACCGTCCCTGCCCGCTTGACAAAATCGCCGGCGCGCTCCCAGGTGTGCGTGAGCAGCGCCCGCAGCGTGGGCATCCGGTAGGGCGGCAACTCCAGCACGAAGCCGGAGGCCGGCGCGTGCCGGAAGACGACGCGCGTCAGGAAGAGTCCGTAAATCACCGCCACGACGATGCCCAGCGCGTACATCGCCCAAATCAGCAGGTCGGCCCGTGCTGCGAAGAACGCTATTCCGAACACCACGTACACCGGCAGCCGCGCCGAGCACGACATCAGCGGGATGAGCAGCGCGGTGAGGACGCGGTCGCGGCGGCTTTGTAGCGTGCGCGTGGCGTAGATCGCGGGCACGGCGCAGCCGAAGCCGAGCACCAGCGGAATGAACGATTTGCCGTGCAAACCGAGGAAGCTCATCAGCCGGTCCATAACGAACGCCGCGCGCGCCATGTAGCCGCTGTCTTCCATCAAAGTCAGGAAGAAGTACAGCACGAGCAACCCCGGCAGAAATGAGAGCACACTCCCCACTCCGGCGATCACCCCATCCACGAGCAGCGACTCGACCCAACTACCGCTCAGGTCGAGCGCGTGCGTGAGGGAGGTCACCCAATGCGTCATCGGTCCGCTGAAAACCCCGCTCACCCAATCCAGGTACGGCGCAGAGACGTCGGTCACCAGCCGGAAAATCACGTACATCATGGCGAGAAAGATGGGGATACCGAGCAGGCGGTGCGTCACCACCGCGTCGATGGCGTCGGTCAGGTCGAGGCGGTCCTGCGCCGGGCGCCGCGCCACCTCTCTGACCATCTGGTTAATGATGCTGTAGCGCCGGTCAGCGAGCAAAACCTCGGCGTCGTCGCCCAGGCAATCGCGCAGGCTGTTGGCGCTGACGCGGGCCATCGCGGCGACGACCTCTCCGCCGGGCGCAGCCGACACGCGCGCCGCCAGGTCCGGCTCGCCTTCCAGCAGCGTGATAGCGAGCCAGCGGGGATCGTAGCTCCGGTACGTGGCCAGATCGGGCGCGTGGTCGATAATCGCCTGTTGCAACCGGGCGATCTCCGCCTCGATCTCAGGGCCGTAATCGATTTTGAAGGGTGTAGGTGGAGCAACGGCGCTCATGCGACTGTCTCTCTGGCCTTTTCCGTCTGGCGACTGGCTACATCCAGGATCGCGTCCAGCAGCTCCCGGATGCCCCTCCCCTGCCGGGCGACGGTGGGGACCACCGGCGCGCCCAGCGCTTGTGAGAGGCGCGGCACGTCGATCTCGATGCCCTGGGCGCGCGCCTGGTCCATCACGTTCAGGGCAACCACCACGTTCGCGCCCAGTTCCAAAAGCTGGACAACCAGGTAGAGGTTGCGCTCCAGATTGGTGGCGTCGATCACGCTCACCACCACGTCCGGGTGTTCCTCAAGGATGAAGTCGCGAGCGATGATCTCTTCTATCGTGTAGGCGGTGAGGCTGTACGCGCCCGGCAGGTCCACAACCGTGATGCGCCGGCTGTTGTGAATCAGCGTCCCTTCTTTCTTCTCGACCGTCTTGCCAGGCCAGTTGCCCACGTGCTGGCGCGCGCCGGTCAGGGCGTTGAAGATGCTGCTTTTGCCGGCGTTGGGGTTGCCGGCCAGGGCGATCACCAGATCCGCCATCGACGCCCTCCCCCGCCGCCGCGACCGTGTCCATCACCCGCGCCGCAACGCCGGCGTCGTCGCCACCGCCAGCGCTTTTCCACACAACCCTGCCGCGTCACTTCGATGTGACGCGCCTCCTCTTTGCGGAGCGAGAGGTGATAGCCCTTGACGAGAAACTCCACCGGATCACCCAGCGGCGCGACGCGCTCCACGACGACTTCCTCGCCGCGCACCAGGCCCATCTCAAGGAAGCGCCGCCGGACCTCGCACCGCCCGCCGACGCGCACAATGCAGGCTTTCTCTCCGGGTTCGAGTTCGCTCAGACGGACAACGGGCGAGGTCACGGGGGGCATCGTGGCTCACTCCTGTTCGTGGTGGATGCGGCAATCGGCGCATAGCCCTTCGAGATGCAGGGCGGCGACTTCAACCTGCGCGCCGTAGCGTTCGCGCAGTTCACGGCGCATCGTGGCCACCAAGTCGGTCTCGAACTCGACAACCTTGCCGCATTGGCGGCAGGTGAAGTGATAGTGCTCGTCGGTGTGGACTTCGTAATAGCCCCGGCTGTGATCCTGGTCGAGATAGCGCTGTTCGATCAGGCCGGCCTGGTGCAGCACGTTCAGGGTGCGGTACACCGTCGCCAGGCCGATTGACCGATCCCGTTTCCGCAGGCGCTGATACAGCGTCTCGGCGTCGAGGTGTTCGTCCGCCTCCTCAAGCGCTTCCAGGATCAAGCGGCGCTGCGCGGTGACGCGAAAGCCTTGCGCGTGCAACGTTTCGGAGGCGGCTTCAACCGCGAAGTGGTCCATGGCCAACCCTTACTGAGAATGGTTCTCATTTTCATTCTCGCCATAAGCATATTCCATAGGGTGCCTCAACGAAAAGTGCACTATGTCACCATGCCAGATGATGCTTGTCACGCCGCACAACAGGAGGCCTTGGGGTGCATTCCAAGTTGGGGGCAACTTCTTGTACGAGCGCTTACCTCACCCCTCGCGCTGCCCGGGTTGGGCCGGGCTGGCAGCGCAGTCCCCGCTCCAGGAATGGAGAGGGGACTGACCTGTGCGCGGACTCCCCCGCGCCATAAATGGCGAGGGGGCAAGGGGGCTGTAGTCCGGCGAAGCCGGGGTGAGGTCAACCCGGCAGAGGCAAGCCTCACTGAATGTCGCCCCCAAAACGGAATGCACCCGTTTAATCCTCTGAATTGCCCCGCACCCCCTACGCGCGTACAATGAAAACCAGCACACGGAGGAACCCGCCATGTCGCTGACGCCAGAACAGTTCGTCGCCAAGTGGAGCGCCGCCGGCCTCGGCGAGCGCGCTGCCTACCAGCAGCACTTCCTCGACCTGTGCGCCATGCTCGACCAGCCCGCCCCCGCCGACGCCGACCCCGAAGGGACCGCGTACACCTTCGAGCGCGGCCTCCACAAGACCGGCGGCGGCCAGGGCTTCGCCGACGTGTGGAAGAAGGGCTGCTTCGCCATCGAGTACAAGGCCAAAGGCAAGGACCTGAGCGCCGCTTACCGCCAGCTTTTGGAATACCGCGAGGACCTGGAAAACCCGCCCCTGCTCGTCGTCTGCGACATTGACAACTGGGAGATTCACACCAACTTCCCCAACACGCAGAAGCGCGTCTACAAGTTCACCAACGCCGACATCGCGCGCCCCGACATCCGCCGCACCCTGACCTGCCTCTTTGAAGCGCCCGACATGCTCCACCCCAACCGCGTCGCCGAGCGCGTCACCCAAGAGGCCGCCGACGCCTTCAAACGCATCGCCGACGAACTCCGCGCCTGGGAAGCCGACCCGGAGCGCATCGCGCGCTTCCTCACCAAGCTCGTGTTCTGCCTCTTCGCCGAGGACGTGGGCCTGCTCCCGCCGGGGCCGACCGGCGACGTGGGCATTTTCACCCACATCGTGCGCGAGTCGCGCCGCAACCCCACCCTGTTCGTCGAGTACATGGGCGCCCTCTTCCGGGCGATGGCTGAGGGCGGGAATGTGCTCATGCGCGACATCCGCTACTTCGACGGCCTGCTCTTCGAGGACACCTCCGTCGAGGTGTTGCAGGTCGAGGCGCTCGCCGAGCTGGAGAAGGCGTGCAAGCTCGACTGGGCCTCGGTCGAGCCGGCCATCTTCGGCACGCTCTTCGAGCGCAGCCTCGACCCCTCCAAGCGCGCGCAACTCGGCGCGCACTACACCAGCCGCGACGACATCCTCCTCATCGTCGAGCCGGTGCTGATGCAGCCCCTCCGCCGCAAGTGGGCCGAGATTCGGGAACGGGCAGCGCGCGCCCGCGCCGCCTACGACGCGGCGAAAACCCGCAAGTCCCGGCACGACCGCCTGGTCGAAGTGAACATTCTGCGCGAGGCGATGCTGCGCGAGCTGCGGGCCGCCACCGTGCTCGACCCCGCGTGCGGCTCCGGGAACTTCCTCTACGTCGCGCTGCAACTCCTGCTCGACCTGGAGCACGAAGTCATCACCGACCCGCTGTGGGCCGCGCCGGGGCTGAGCCTCCCCCTGCCGGAGGTGCACCCGCGCCAGCTTTACGGCATCGAGATCAACCCCATCGCCCATGCGCTGTCGAGCATCGTGGTGTGGATCGGCTACATCCAGTGGCGGCTCGATCACGGCTACCTGAGCTTCGGCGAGCCGATCCTGGAGCCGCTGCACAACATCGAACTGAAGGACGCGATCCTGGCCTACGACGACGCGGGGAACCCGGTGGAGCCGGAATGGCCGGCGGTGCA
>DAOTXU010000069.1:0-10017 GCA_034435135.1 Anaerolineae bacterium
GCGTGGGGGCGCGGCCAAACTGGGCGCGGAAGGTCTCAATCAGGGGTTGGGGATTCTGCGTCATCGTTGACCTTGGGTGGAGTGCGCGGTTGAAGGGGCGGTCTCACCCCCGCCCCTATCCGATTCGACGCTACGGGGAGCCAGGCGCTCAGCCGCCCAGTTCCTTGAGCTTGGCTTCCCACTTGGCGACCAGGCGCTCGTAGGTGGCTTCCGAAATCTCGCCCTTTGAAAGGCGCATATCCAGGTTATCCAGCAGCGCGCGGATTTCCGCTGGCGTCGTCGGGTTCTCCGGGACCGCCGAAGCGGGTTGTTGTTGCTGCATGGCCCCGCCGAGCGCCTGGGTCATCATCTGGCCCAGACCCAACCCCGCGCCGAGGCCCACGCCGGCCCCGGCAGCGCCGCCGCTGGGGTTCTGCGCGGCGTCGCGCATGGCGTCGGCGGCTTGAAGTTGCGTGTAGGTGGCGATGTCCAGCAGGCCCCGGCTGCGCAGTTCTTCGGCGGAGGCCGGGCTGGGGGTGAGGGTCTTGATCTCGAACGCGGTGATTTCCAGCCCCACCTGGGTGAAGCCCTCGACGCTCTTCGCCATCATCGCGCCTTCGATCTGGCTGTACATGGTGTTGAGCTTCATCACGCTGTCGATCCCGGCGGTGGCGATCATCTCCTGCATCTCGCCCATCACCAGCGACAACAGGCGCTCGCGGAAGTCGGCCAGCATCACGCGCGGGCGGCCAATGCAATACTTGGCCGCGAAGCGTTGCGGGTCGTTGACGCGGAAGCTCATGATGCCGTGCCCCTGCAAGAGCATCCAGCCCAGGCCCTCGCCCGGCGTCTTGATGATGAGCGGCTGGGTCGTGCCCCAGCCGACCTGCGGGAACTCCATCAAGTTGACGTAGTACACCTCCGCCGTGAACGGCGACCTGCCGGAGAACGCCACGCCCAGCAGGTTAATCAGCAACGGGATGTTGCCGGTCGAGAGCGTGTGGCGGCCCGGCGGCAGCACATCGAGCGCCTGCCCGTCGCGCACAAATACCGCCGCCTGGTTGTCGCGCACGATGCATTGCGAACCGAGACGGAAGTCGCCGCTGCCGCCCTGCGGTTCACGCCAGGAGAGTTCTTCCGGGCCGACGTTCGGGTGCTCAACAACATCTAAGATGCGTACCATGCGTTATCACTCCTTATTCTCTGAACAGGGGTACGGCACGCCGTACCCCTACACCGATAGGCTCTTAAAGCGATGTCTCCTGTTCGCCGGCCAGGCCGGTGGCGATGTCGTCGCGCAGGCTGTAGGCCTGGTCTGCTTCGCTGATCAGCGTGCGCAGCGCGGCGACCGCCTCGCCGATGCCTTCGTTGCTGGCGGCGGCCTGCGCCAGCGCGTCGAACTTCGCGGTGAAGTCCTCCACGTAACGCAGCATCGCCTCGTCGAAGGCGTAGAGTTTATCCAGTTCCTCGGCGTCGATCTTGATGTTGGAGAACAGGCCGGAGAAGCCGCGCGACGCGGTGCGGATGCGCTCGATGAAAATAAGCATCTGGGTCTTGACGCTGCGCGTGTCGTCCATCCATTGCAGACCACCCTTGTCCAGCAGCGCCCGCTCGATCTCCGGCAGCCGGTTCAACTGCTGCTGGAACTGCGTCGCCACGTGCTCCCGAAGCAGGCGGTCAGCCTCGCGGCGGACCTGGGCATCCTGGTAGCCCCGGTAGCCGGGGATTCTCGCGCCAAGGTTGCCCATCTTGCCGCGCTGGCTGATGATCTTGTCATACAGGTCTGGTATCATGCAAATCGTCTCCTTCTCGCTCAGAGTAAGCGTTGGCTGTAGGGGCACGGCGCGGAGCGCGCCCCGTACCCCTACCTCATGTCAGAAAATACTCGGTCCCACACCAGGGGCACGAGACCACACCCTTGCCGGTCAGCCTGATGTCGCCGCCGCAGTTCTTGCACTGCTTCAGTTCGCGCAGCGCGGCGGCGTCTTGCGAGTAGAGCACGCCCTTCTCCCAGTTGACATAGCCGCTGAGCACGCCCATGCCTACCAGCCGGCGGATCATGTCCTGCACGGTGTCGGTGTCAGACTGAAGTTCAATGACGATGTCGTTGACAGAGACTTCGCCCTGCGCGGCGACCATGTCCAGAATCTTGCGCTGCCTGGCGGCCTCCGCCGTCTCGACTTCTTCCTTGGCGCCCTGGCGCAGCATGAAGAGTCCGCCGCCGACGAGCGGGACCGCCACCACGCCGGCCAGGATTAGCAGGAGCACAAAGCCGCTCGCCTCCAGGTTGGGGTTTTCGCCGCCCATGTTCGTCAGGCCCCACGCTGCCGCGCCTACGAATAGCAGGATGCCCCCGGCGAGCAAGATGACGCCGATCAATCTCCCAGGACCCATAGTCCCTCCCTTGAGCACGAAAACGCGAAATCGGGACGCAGAATCGAGAACCGAGCCGCGAGCGCCGAGCATCATCCGAAGCCGCCGCCCCGACCGCCGCCGCTGGCCCTTCCGCCGAAGCCGCCTCCGAAACCGCCGCCGCTCCAACTGCGACCCCCGCGCTTCCAACTGCCGCTGCTGCCGGTCGAAGCTGACTGCGGGCGGCTGGTGAACGTGCGCGAGGCGGAGTTGAGCATGTTGGTCAATCCGTTGCTGATGTTCTGCAAGCCGCCGGCGAGGTTGTCGCTCAGGCCTTGCAGCCCTGCGGTCGGGCGCGCGACCTGGTCGGCCAGGCTGCCGCCGGCTTCGCCCATGCCGGGCGCGCCGCCCATCGCGCCGTACCCGGCGCGGCGCCACCCGTAGGGATAGTACCAATACGGCACCGGCGTCGAGGGCACGCGCGCGAAGGCCCTGATCCACGTGCGCTCCAGCCCAAAGGCGATGGCGTAAGGCAGGTAGCGGTCGAACTGGTCGGTGGCGGTTTCCAGATTGGCGTACTGCTCAATGCGTTGCAGGTAGGTGCGGAACGCGCGCCACAGCGCCGCCTGCTCCGCGCCCTTGCGCGTCTTGGCCGGCATCGCGCTGCCGGCGATCATCAGCGCCACGCTGGCAATACCCAGGCCTACCGGCAGCAAGATGAGCGCCTCGGCGATGTTCCCCACGCTGGGGATCGCAAAGAAGCCGAAGAGGATCGCCAGAACCAGGAGGAGCGCCCCGCCCCCGGTCCACGCCATGCGCACGTTGTCCGGCTCGGCGGTGAAGAAGCCCTCGCGCACCACCTCTTTGTAAAGCAGGTCCTGGATCATCGGGATCGTGGTGTAGAACTTCTGGTTGAGCGAAGTCATCGACCGGCGCTGCTGCCCACTGAAAATGCGCGTGAGCATCAGCTTCTCGTAGGGGCGCAGGTCGTCGTCGGGTTTGTCGGTGCGCTCGAAGGTGAAGACGGTGTGAGCGGTGAATAGGCCCTGTTCCTTCTCCTCCTCCATGACGAGGTAGCCGCGCCGCGCCAGGTCAATCAGGGTAGAGATCACGTCTTGCAGGTCGGCCTGTTCATCCACCAGCGTGCCGACGATGGCCGGCGGCAGATCGGAGGGCGGCTCGGCGAGGTATTCGGGCACCGGGCCGATTTCCGGGTCGCGCCCGCGCGCGCGCCACAGCGTGTACACGACCACCGGCCCGCCCACGATTAACGTCAGCCCCAGCGCGCCGAGGACAAGGTTTAAGAGCGGGCGGGTATACGCATCGTAGTTCGCCTGCCGGTCATGGGCCGCCTGCCAGCTTGAGGGCGAGCCGGCCAATACGCCGTGCGGGAACTGGACGCGCACCTCCAGCGGGGTCTTGCCGTCGGCGCGCTCAACCGTGCTGAAAATGACCCTCGTCCCCTGCACAGAGACGTCAGTCTCCGGGCCGTAGGAGACAACCGGGTCGATGTCCGGGCGCGGCGCGGCTCCCGGCGGCAGCGCGACGGTGACGGTGGAGCTGTCGATGGGCCAGCCCAACGCGCCGACCGCCTCCCACCAGAGCTGGTCGCCGCCCTCGTAATAGCGGATCCCGCCTCGGACCGTGTAAGCGATGCGGACCAGCCGCGTCTCGTTCTGAACCGGTGGGTCAAGGAAGAAGTAATCAAGCTCAAGCGCGTTGTTGCTGGAAGTCGTGTAGAACGTGCCGGGCTGCTCGCTGAACGTGTTCTGGAAACGGATCCATTCCCCGGAACCGCGCGGGTCGCGCTCGGCGACGCTCACGTTGTCGATGCTGTCGAGATAGTCCATCGGGATGATGAGCACGCCGAAGCGGAACTGCCCGCTGGTAAAGGCGACCTCGTGCTCTTCAGTGATCGCCAGGTCGCCGTTTTGCTGCACCACGATGTTGGAGTCCCACCGTCGCCAGTAGAGGGTTTTGCTCTGCGCGTCAACGGCAGCAACAGGCATCAGGAGCGCGATCAGGAAGACAAGCAAAAGGGCCAGCCGTCTAGGTTGCATCAGGAAACTCTTTCCACTGCTCCCCCATGAGAAAGGCATGTAAGGGATTATAGAAAGAGTTGCGTCAGCACACAAGAAGGCCGGCCCCCACGAATTGGGGTTTTCAGACGGACAAAGGGCTTAAGCCCCTTGTCTGAAACGTTGCAGATAGGTCCCGGCGTCAGGTCGCCGCTTTTTGGCGGCGCATGTCGATGTCGCCCTCATAAGTGATCGCCGCTCGCCCGCGCTCGCCCGTGCTGATGCGGATCATCTCCTCGACCGGGTAGATAAAGATCAGCCCGTCGCCCTCTGACCCGGTGTAGGCGGCCTTGCGGATCGCTTCGACGGTCGCTTCCACATTGTCATCGCTGAGGACGACGTTGAACTGCACACGGGGCAGCAGGTCAACCACGTAGGAGCCGGTGCGCCACGTGAGCCTGATGCCACCCTGGCGGCCCCGTCCGCGTACCTGCGTGATGTTGAGGCCGATGATGCCGATCTCGGTGAGCGCGTCCTTCACCGCTTCCATGCGGTCCTCGCGGATGATGGCTTCGATTTTCTTGGTCATGGTATCTCCCTCCTCACATGGGCGCGGCATCGCGCGTAGCGCGTGTCCCTGTTCAGGGAACGCCATGCCCTTATTGTGAAACACTGTGAGCCGATGGTTAATCGTCGCCGACCGCCGGCTGCGCGCCCAGCGCGCGCGGTTCGGCGTGTGGGCTGCCCGGCTTCGGTTCGGCGGGGACGCTGAAGGCGTTGGTGAACTCCGGGTAGGTGACCAGGCCGTGCTGGTATATATCCAGCCCGGTGATCTCGGCCTGCGGCGCGACGCGCAGCCCCACCGTCGCCCGGATAACCGAGAACAGCACAAACGCGCTGATGAGCACGAACGCCGCCACGACCACCGCGCCGAAGGCCTGGATGCCCAACTGGTTCAGCCCGCCGCCGTGCAGCAGCCCAACCGGGCCGCCGGTCGTCGAGTTGGCGAAGATACCCACCGCAAGCGTGCCCCACACGCCGCCGAAGCCGTGCACAGGCACCGCGCCTACGGGGTCGTCGATCTTGAGGCGCTCCAGGATGAACACAGCCGCGTACATCAGCGCGGCGGCAATCGCCCCGATGACAACGCTCTCGCCGGGAGTGACCCAGGCGCAGGGTGCGGTGATCCCCACGAGGCCCGCCAGCGCGCCGTTGAGCGCCCAGGGCAATTGCGGCACGCCCGACTGCCACCAGCCCAAAATCACTGCCGTGAACGCGCCTGCGCTCGCCGCGAGGTTGGTGTTCACGGTGATAAGACTGATGTCGCCGACGGCCATGCCAGAGAGCGTGCTGCCGGGGTTAAACCCGAACCAGCCCAACCACAGGATGCAGGTCCCCAACGTCGCCAGGGTCATGCTGTGGCCGGGTATGCCCTGCGCACCTTTGGCGAAGGACTTGCCCCGCCGCGCGCCGAGGAAGAGCGTGCCCATCAGCGCGACATAAGCGCCAAGCGAGTGCACCACCGTCGAGCCGGCGAAGTCTCGGAAGCCCATCGTTGCCAGGAAGCCCTCGCTGTTCCAGATCCAATGTCCGACGAGTGGGTAGATCAACCCGCTCACGGTGAAGCTGTAGAGCATGTCCGCGCCGAACCGCGTGCGCTCTGCCATCGCGCCTGAGGCAATCGTTACCGACGCGGCCACGAAAGCGTACTGGAAGAAGAAGAACGCGAACGAGGCCACGCCGGCGTAGGTATCGGGGAGGTTGTTGAGGAAGAAGAACTCCGTCCCGAAGAACGCATTCCCCGCCCCATACATGATCCCGAAACCGACCACGAAGAAGCCGAGGCCCGTGACGGCGTTGTCGAGAAACGTCTCCATCAGGATGTTGCCCACGTTCCTCGCGCGGATGAAACCGGCTTCCAGGAAGGTGAACCCCGCCTGCATGAAGAACACGAGCACACCCGTAATCAGCACCCAGACGGTGTTGATGGCGAGGGCATATTGGTCGGTTTCGCCCTCGCCCTGGGCGAGCGCCCCGCCTCTGTTGAAGACGACGAGCAGCAGCAACACCAGAAGTATAGCGGCGCCTTTGACCTTAAGAGTTCGACGGATATGCATAGCCCCCTCCTTTGGCTACGTTGAATGCGATAACGTAGGCCCACGTTGTATGAAGATCATCATAGGGCACAAGCGTTTTCATCCATAGTGTCTTTCTGTAAAACATTTCGGCGGTTTTTTTGTGCGATATATACAGAAAGTGTAAAAGTGACACTAATCACAAACAAAAATGCCCACGACATCGGTCATGGGCTGTAATCCACATGAGAGGCCATTTGAGAAGTCCGGCCACGGCAGTTTATTCAGTTCCGCCGACTAAAGTCGGCGGCTAATCGCCGGAAAGCCACGGCACGGTGGGGATTCACCCCCGGCTGAAGCCGGGGGAACCCTTTTCAAACGGCCTCTGAAGCCACGCGCGCCGCTATAGCGGGTCACACAAAATGGCTTCAATAACAGACAGTGGGCTTTAGCCCCCTGTTCAGCAAGGGTCTACCAAAACACCACTACGGTCGAGGCGGCTGCCACGCCATCTCCGGGTCCAGCGGGTAGATCGGTCGCTGGATGCGCTTGAAGGGAAGGCGCTCAATGGCGAGGTCTACCGCGCCGGGGCTGAGCGCCAGGAACGCGCGCTGCGCGATGCGCTTGAAATCGGGGACCAGGTAGCCGAGCTTTACAACGACGATCTTGTGTTCCGTTGGCTCGACGCCAACGTGTTGGAAGTCGGCGACCTCAAGGAATGCCTTGCGCCGCTCGGAGAGGATGACCTGCACGCCGTCAACCTGCAAGACGGCCTGGTCTCCGCCGATGGGGTCGCCTGAGACGAAGCGGAGAACCCGCCCGGCCACCGGCAGCGGCCTGGCGTGCACGGGGTCCAGCTTCCCACCCAGCGCTGCACTCACCGTCTGGCCCACGCCCGCCGCGCGGCACGCGGCCACCGCGTCCGCGTCGGCGATGTAGACCACCGCGTCGGGGGCGTTCAATGCGAGCAGCCGTTCCAGGAAGATGGGCAGGTCGCCGGGAGCGCCTGCCGTGAGGTTATCGCCGGAGTCGCTGATGAAGATGCAGGATTCTGGCGCCTCCAGCGCCCAGGCGATGCATTCGTCAATCGAACCTGTCGGCACGCCGTAAGCAAACTGCGCGCGCGCCTCCCAATACCGCGCCGCGATGCGCCCCGCCTCGCGCGCAATCACGCCCCGGTCCAGCCCGGTGACGGCGGCGGCGGCGCTGGCGCGCGGTTCGTCGGCCCAGACATAGCCGACCAGGAGCGAAGCGTCCAGCACGCCGGGCGCGCGGTCCACTTCGGAGAGAAACGCATACACGCTCGCGCCCGGCTCCCAATCCGTGGCGGTGCGCTCGCCCGGCAGGGCCACCGGTATCCGCACCCAGGCGCGTTGTGGACGCAGCCCTTCGCGCAGGCATCGGACGAGCAGCGCGACCGCCTTCTCGCGCGTTTCGATGACATCCACATGCGGCGCAGTGCGGTAGGCGGTGAGCAGGTCGAGGTGTTCCACCACGCGCGCCGACAGGTTGCCGTGCAGGTCGAAGCTGGCCGAGATCAGGCAGCCCGGCCCGACGACCTGGCGCACGGCGGCGAGCAGGTCGCCCTCGGCGTCGTCCATGCCCTGCACGTGCATCGCCCCGTGCAGGGTGATATACAGCCCGTCAAAGGGCATGGCCGCGCCGACCCGTTCGAGCAATTCGCCCTTAAGCTGTTGATAGGCGCTGGGTTCAATGGAGCCGCCTGGCAAGGCCCTGGCGCTGAATGCGGGGATGAATTCCGCGTCGTACTTGTGGAGGAATGGGTAGTCGCCGCGATGGATCATCTCCTCGCCACGCGCGATGTTGAAATCCTCCAGGCGCGTCGGCAGCGGCGAAAAGGTGCAGCTTTCCGTTCCCATGCCGGCCATGGCGATTCGCATAGCTTTCCCTCCTGCATGATTAACGTTCCCAGCCTAATAGCCGTTGAATGGACGGGCGCACGTTGAACAGGTCGCGCAGCGCCTCGTATTCCTTGCGCGCAGACGGGTTCGGCTGCCCGGCGCGAAGCGCGCGGATCAGCACATTCTTCGTGCTCACGTCGGGCGTCACGAAGCGGAACGTCGCCACGCGGTAGCCCTCGGCCTCCAGCGCCAGCGCGCGCAGCGAGTCGGTAAGCAGCGCGGCGAACTGGTCCTCGAACAGGCCGTAGCGCGTGATCCCGCGCAGCGGGTGGCGGGTCCCCAACTGGCCGCGCAGTTCCATGTGGCAGCACGGCACGACGATAACCATCTTCGCCTGCGCGCGCACGCCCAGCGCGATGGCCTCGTCGGTGGCGGTGTCGCAGCCGTGCAGGCTGTAGAGCAGATCGACCTCGCCCTCCGGCTGGAACTCGGCGACGGTGGAGGTGTGGAACTCCATGTTTGGGTAGCCCAGCGTCGCCTGAATCTCCCGGCTGCGCGCGGTAAGCTTCGGGTTCGAGTCGATGCCGGTGACGTGCACCGGGTAGCCCAACTCGTGGTCCAGGTAGTAATACAGCACAAAGCTGATGTAGCTCTTACCGCACGCCGCGTCCACCACGCGGACGCGACTCAACCCTAACTCGTGCAACCCGCCGTAGACCGCTTTGGTGAGGTTCTTGATCTGGATGAGCTTGTCGCGCTGTTTGCGCCGCACCACGCCCTGCTCGGACACCACGCCCAACTCCGCGAGCACGCGCCGCGCCTCCGGCGATTGCAGGATGTGCTCCTCGTCGAACGTGGCCGCGCTCCACAACTGCGCGCCGAAGTCGGCGCGGGCTTCGACCCGTACCGAGACGCCGTTGCGCATCTTCTCGTAGTGTGTGGTCTCGCCCAGCGTCTCGCAGCGGAGCGCGCTGTAACCGGCGGCGAAGCTCTCCTCGGCGAGCGCCAGCACCCCTTCCACGTCGATCACCTGCGGGGCGTCGTCGCCGCGCGTCACGCGGAAGGTCCACTCGCCCTCGGCGCGATGCAGCGGCGCGACGGTGATCTCCGGCCCGTCGCCGCCGCCGATGGTCAGGGCTGTGAAATCCTCGCCCTCCAGCTTGGGACCTAGTCCCATAAAAAGAAACGGTGTCGCCATATTATGCTGACGCCTCATGACCGGAATGGCGCAATCCAGCAAGCTCGAAAATGGGGATGTCAGGACCTTTACACATGACGCGATTTAAGATAATTTGGGCGCTAAATGACGTGATTCGGCAAACTCGATTGCCGTGCCCTGGCTACCTCGTTGCCATAACGCAGGCTCAAGGCGCCCGATATGGCTGTGCAACATGAGGGTTTTGCGTTTCAACTGGAAAGCCATGTCCACTGAACAAAAGCCCAAGCGTTTCCCTAGCATCAAAACCCACAAGCTGCCCGACAGGTCAATGCTTTTCGACAAGATTATACCCATTTTGTTCATCACATTGGCCGCCGTCATGGTCTTATTGCTGCTGTTTGCGGCTGGCGTGCTGCTCGGCGTGGTGCCGTGGGGTTAACTGTCACTTATCACGACATCATGGAATCATGAGCCAATTGACTACTCCCAGATATGGCGTCTGCTCGTTAAGACGTGGGTTTGTTCCCATCCCTGGGATGTATCTCGACAAGGGCGATTCTACGATGTCCTGA
>DAOTXU010000070.1:0-3023 GCA_034435135.1 Anaerolineae bacterium
CTCCACGAGTGGAGAGGGGGAGTCAGAATGTCTTTAAGTCCCCTCTCCCCGTGTGGAGAGGGGACTGCGCTGCCTGACCGGCGCAAGCCGGGAAGCGCGAGGGGTGAGGTCAAGCGCTCGCACAAGAAGTTGCCCCCAACTTGGAATGCACCCAGCGTTGAGTCAGGAATTGCGCATTTTTCCAAAACTGTGCTACACTGGTGTCATCGTCCGGTCTAGTGAAAGGAGGTGGTCCAACTATGTTAGGTCACAAGGGGGTGCACCCGTAGCCTCCGTTTCACTTCGGTGAGCGTGTCCGGTTGCGGGTGCGCTCCGACCAGACTGCTTTGCAGTCGAACGGTCACAGGCTAACCCCCTGTGACCGTTTTTTCTTTGGGATCAGGCGCGTTGGGAAACCAAACGCACCCCAAACGCAGTAACAACCCAATTATAAACTTCGTGAATTCTTGCCCACTACGCCCGGCTGTGATACACTCGCGCCGGTTGGATTTATGCCGTTTGATCCCGGCGCCTGTGTTCCGACAATTTCATACTCAAGGCAGCCCTCATGACCGTAGACCACATCTACCTCTCGCCGCACCTCGATGACGCCGTGTTTTCGTGCGGCGGCCTGATTCGCCAGCAGTGCGCCGCCGGTGAGCGCGTGCTGGTGGTGAGCGTGTTCACTGCGAGTGCCCCTGCCGACCAACTCTCCCCGTTCGCGCGGGCCATGCAGCGCGTTTGGACCGATCAAATGGACCCGCTTGCCGTGCGCCGCGCCGAGGATGAGGCGGCCATGTGCGCCCTGGGCGCGGAGTTCGTGCACCTGGATTATCCCTCGGCGATATTCCGCCTCGGCGCGGGCGGTCGCCATCTGTACCAGGGCGTGGGCATGTTTGGCAAGGTGCATCCCGATGACGTCGACCTCTCCGAGACGTTGACTGCTGAGTTCGCACGCCTGCGCGCCGCGCACCCTGAGGCGACGATGTATGTGCCGCTGACCGTCGGCAACCATGTCGATCACCAGCACGTGAACCGGGCGGCGCGCAACCTGCCCGGCCCCGTTCGCTACTACGAGGATTTCCCCTACGTGCTCTTCGGCGCGCTCGGCCCGGTGGTGTTTCGGCTGTTGGGGCTGGTGGGGCGCGTAGGCGTGCGCCCGATGGACACGCCTGACGTCAACGCGCATCCGCTGACGTGGCCGGCCCTGCTGAAGGTCTTCCGCACCATCCCGCCGCTTGTCGGCGGGCCGAACCGCGCACAAAAACAGGCGGGCCGGCTCACCTGGCTGCCTGAGCTGTATCCCATCGACCTGGCGGCCAAGCTCCAGGACGCTCTCAACTACCCGTCGCAAATCCGCATGGTGTTCGGCAACGAAGGCAACCTGTGGCGCGCGCTAGAAACGTATTCGCTCTCGTTGGGCCGGTCGCTGGGCCTCAACCTGCCGCACGAGCGGCTGTGGCTCGCGCTGGCGCCAGTCCCTGTCAAGGTGCAACCGGCGACCCGGCGCAGACTATAAGCGCCTAGGCCCCGGCCCGCCTCCAGATCGCCGGCAGCCCCTCGATCTGCGCCCAACCCTCCCCTGGCTCGACTGGAGTCACGGTCAGGTCGGTGAAGTAGTGGTCGAGAACGGCGGCGCGCTCCATCGCCAGAGGCGGGCGGCAATAGTCTTCCTCCTCCCAGATCGCCACGTCCGCGCTCTCCAGGCGCGCCCGGCGCAGCCCCTCGTCCAGCGCCTTGCCAAAAGGGCGCATCGCCGCGATCTCGCCAGCGTCGAGTCGCGCGCGTAAATCGGCGAGCCTGTCCCAGTTGGGCCTGGCCCGCACCAGATAATACGCCATCACATACCTCGTGGATGAAACTCGTAGGGGTTTAGCGTGCCAAGCCCCTGCCTATCTCTCGTGTGCACTGTCACGCTGACAGCGCGTCATACGACCGGTACCAGTCATCCCCGGCGGGAATCGGCGCGTAGAAATCCGTCCAGGGGCGCGCGGTGCCGGTAGCGATTTCGGCCAGGCTTTCGATGCGCGGGATCGCGGTCTCAGTCAGGAAACGCATCCGCGCCTCCGGCCCCAGCGTAGTGATCTCTTTCCAGATCGCCCGACCCGCGAGAAAGCCGCTCGCGCCGGCTTTGCACGCCACCCGCACCTGGCGCTCGAACATCTCAAAATCGACGCCGGCGCTCAACAGCACCCAGGGCACCGCGCTCGCTTCGCTGACCGCCTCGCAGGCGGCACGCCACGCCCTTTCGTCGCTTTCAAAAGCGGTATCGACCGGGAATTCCATTTTGAGGACATCCGCGCCGAGCCGGCTGAGGCGGCGCGCGGTCTCGCGCACCACCGCCGGGCGCGTCCGGGCAAACTCGGCGCTGCTTTTCGGCACCTGCGCGTTCAGGCTGTACGACACCGGCTCGAGGAAGATGGGCAGGTCGAAGCGGTGGCATTCCGCGCTGAGATTGCGGATCAAGTCTTCCAGCTCTTCGGCCAGGTCGCCCGACTCCGGGTGGTAATAGACCAGCAGCTTCACTGCCGACGCGCCCAGCCGCTTGATCTTGCCGACCGTCCAGTTAGGGTTGAAAGCGACGCGGCGGTAGGTCGAGTCGCCAGTGTAGCCGCTTTCCTCCAGCGCGAAAAGCAGCCCGGTCGCCCCGGCCATCTCCATGGCGGGCATGAAGCCGTAAGTCGGGTCGAGCAACACGGCGCTCGCGTGCAGCGCAAGCGCGGTGACGACTTCACACTTGATCTGTACGGCGACTTCGTAGGGCGTCCCTTCGGGCAGCAGCGTTGCATAGCTGCCGCGCTGATCGAACGCCAGGATGGTGAAAAGGCCCTCCGGTGTGCTGGTGGTCTTCAGGCCGCGCCACCGGCCTGGGGAGATCGCGTCAACCATGCTTCACCTCTTCAGCTATTAGCTGTCACTTATCACGACATCATGGAATCATGAGCCAATTGACTACTCCCAGATATGGCGTCTGCTCGTTAAGACGTGGGTTTGTTCCCATCCCTGGGATGTATCTCGACAAGGGCGATTCTACGATGTCCTGA
>DAOTXU010000071.1:0-10137 GCA_034435135.1 Anaerolineae bacterium
CCAAGATGACCACAAACCCAGTTATCAGATAGAGAATTCTTCGTCTGTCCATGCCATAAGTGTATCTCTAACGCTCGATCTCAACAAGAGCAGTGTGTCCTCATGTCTCGCCAGCCATCACAAACACAAACCCTCCGACCTCCCCATCCTCAAGACTCCCCTCCCGATAAAACGCCGGCGTCTGGCGCACGCGCTTATTTGCGCGCATCTGCGCGATCACATACGCCGCGAGCGAGTCGCTCGTCACCGCGCCGTCGGCCTGTCTGGCCCCGCCCTGGAGGCCGCGCAGCAGGTAGTGTGTGAACGGCGCGTGTTGGCTGCGGGGCAGCCGGTCGGCGGCCTTGTCCTTCTCACCGCCGGCAGTGAGCACCTCGACCGCCGACGCGCGCAGCAGGGCCTCAACCGGGCGCGCAGTCGGCGCTGGGGCCTCTGCCTTTGGGATCGCCAGGCCGGAGAAGCAGCAATCGAGCGCGAAGAATTTGTGCTTGGCGGCGATGAAGCGCGCCTCGCCGAGCAGGTCTTCCATCGAGAGCGCGTTGCTGTACGTGAGTGTGTTATACAGCTTCAGGTAGCCGACCGGCGGCAGGTTGCGCGCGTCCCGCCGCTTCCGCGACATCGCGTGCCCGGCATAGTAGACGAATACGCGGTCATCGGGGCCGGCGCGCTCGGCGAGGCGGTCCAGCCAGTCGAGGATGGCGTCGCGGGTGGCGTCCCGGTCGAGCAGGCGGTCCACTGCGAAGCCCAACTCGCTCAGCCGCGCGCCGACCGCCTCTGCGCCGCGCACGGCGGTTTTCAGGTTTCTATCGTTGACGTAGTAGTCGATGCCGATGACGAGGGCGTAGGATCTGTCGTAAGCGGGCTTATACGGGAGCATTGGTTTCGCCATGAGAAGATGCCAGAGCGTCGCTAACAGTGTATCCCCAACGCCGGGTTCAAACAAACAAGTGGAGCATCGCTTGGCAACGCCAGCCGGCGCGCGCTATAATTATGATAAATATGATCATAATTATTCGACCGGTTAGAAACAGGGAGTGTGCACCATGACCGACATTGCCCATCGCAGCTACGCAAAGCCCGACGTGCTGGTATCCACCGATTGGGTCGCCGCGCACCTGAACGACGCGGACGTGCGCGTTGTCGAATCCAACGAGGACCCGCTGCTATACACGTCGGGGCACATCCCCGGCGCGGTCGAGGTCGATTGGGTCAAGGACCTGAACGACCCGCTGCGCCGTGACTATCTCGACCGTGCCGGCTTCGAGAAGCTGATGTCGCGCATCGGGGCGACGCCGGAGACGACCGTCGTTTTCTACGGCGACAAGAACAACTGGTGGGCGTGCTACGCCTATTGGATCTTCCAGTTGTTCGGGCACATCAACGCGAAGATCATGGACGGCGGGCGGCTCAAGTGGGAGAAGGAAAACCGCCCGATGGCGCGCGAGAAGCCGGCGTATCCATCTACCACCTACAAAGCCCGCGAACGCGACGACAGCAAAATCCGCGCCTTCCGCGATCAGGTGCTCGCGCACGTCAGGGCCGGGCTGCCCCTGGTGGATGTGCGCAGCCCGCAGGAATACAGCGGCGAGCGGCTGCACATGCCCGACTACCCCAACGAGGGCGCGCTGCGCGGCGGCCACATTCCTGGCGCGAAGAACATCCCCTGGGGCCGGGCGATCAACCAGGAGAACGGCACCTTCAAGACCGCCGACGAACTGCGCGCGATCTACGAGGGCGAGGCCGGCCTCAGGCCGGACGATGACATCATCGCCTATTGCCGCATCGGGGAGCGCAGCAGCCACACGTGGTTTGTGCTCACGAACCTGCTGGGCTACCCGAAGGTCCGCAACTACGACGGAAGCTGGACCGAGTGGGGCAACTCGGTGGGTGTGCCGATTGAGCGCTGAGGTTGAGGCTGCAAGCGCGGACAGGGGGCTTAAGCCCCCTGTCCATAACTGTTTTCGGACATCAGATTGTGTGTAAGTGTCATGGCCGACTACCCCGAAAAGCTGGCTGAAGTGCTGGCCGATTTCACCCTCATCACTGACCCTACCGAGCGCGCCGATTACCTGATCGCGTTCGCCGACCGCTTTCAGGAAGTGCCCGCGCGCCTCGCCACGCGCCCGTTCCCAGAGGTGAACGGCGTGCCCTACTGCGAGTCGGAGGCTTACGTGTGGGTAGAGGAGCAGGCGGACGGCGCGCTCAAGCTGCACTTCGCGGTCGAGAACCCGCAGGGCCTTTCGGCGAAGGCGTTGGCTGCTATCCTGGACGAAACCCTTTCCGGCCTGCCGCCTGAAGAAGTGGCGAAGGTAGACCCGGAGATCGTGTTCACCATTTTCGGCAAGGACATCTCGATGGGCAAGGGCGCGGGGTTGACGAGCCTGGTAGCGAAGGTGCAGAGCTTCGCCAGACAGCGCCTCGCTGCGCGAAAGGCAGAAGATAGGAGCTAAGCGCACCGGACTCCTGATCACCGCAACCGCAACCCGGAAGTACACAGCTTCCGGGTTGCGGTGCTTGTGTTACAATGCATTCGTATCTTATTAACCGGAGGCAATCTGCCATGCCCGAAGGCCCCGAAGTGCAGACCATCGCCAACGGGCTGCGCGCGCTCGTCGTCGGCCTGATCTTCAAAGGCGTAACCTTCTTCGGCGACGCTGCGAAGATGGTGGAGTCAATGACCCCTGACCAGCTTCAAGACGCCATCGCCGGCCAGACGGTGGTTGACGTGGGGCGGCGCGGCAAGTTCATCGACATCGCGCTCGACTCAGGGATGCACCTCTTCATCCACTTGATGATGACGGGGCGGCTGGTCTTTCAGGATGACGCGCACCACAACGAGCCGCCCCGGTTCCTGCGCTGCGCCTTCGCGTTCGAGAACGGCGCGGAGCTTTACATCGGCGACCAGCGCAAGTGGGCGATGATTGTGTGCCTGCCCGCCGACCGGATTGAGACAGACAAGCGCTTCGCCAGACTGGGTGTGGATGCGCTCACGGACGCTTTCACGTTTGAGCGCTTCCGCGCGCTGCTGACCTCTCGGCGCAACCTGCACACTTTCTTGCTGGACCAGAACAAGCTGTCCGGCCTCGGCAACATCTACGTGAACGAGGCGCTTTTTCAGGCGGGGCTGCATCCGCTGCGCCCCGCGAATGCGCTGAGCGAGGCCGAGACGATGGCGCTGTATCACGCTATCCGCTGCGTGGTGCGCGAGGCAGTGCGGCAACTTGGTACGTCCTTCTCAGACTACTGGATGCCCGACGGCACGCCGGGGGAGTTTCAGAACTTTCTGCACGTCTTCCAACGGAGGGGCGAGCCGTGCCTGCGCTGTGGGACGCCGATTGAACGGATCGGCATGGGCGGCAGGGGGGCGTTCTTCTGCCCGCATGACCAACCGCTAGAGACACGTCGAGAGGTTGAGAAAGGGCTTCCCGAAAGCCCGGAGCTTTCGGGAACCTCCCCGCTGCCGAATTACCTCTTCATCCTGGCTGGCCGTGACCCGGTAGAACGCGATACCCTTGCGACGCAGATTGCTGCCACCGTGCCGTTTGTCCGCATGATGACAACGACCGAAGATGCGCAGATCGACCGGGTGTTGCGGGCGGGGAACGATGCGCTGATTCCATTACCGGCAGGCGATATGACGGTGTTAAAAGCGCGCTATCCGAACGCCTATATCATTGGAATGGGCGAGGCTGGGGGCGCGCGCGACTGCGCAATCAGCGCCGCCTCGCCGGAGGCGGCGATTCATGCGGCGTTCGCCATTATCTACGCGGTGCGCTGCCAAAATCCCACAATAAGAGCGCACGGTTAGGCCAAGATGGGCCTGATCCACGCACAGCTTCGCCCCAACTTTCAGGCGCTCTTTCGGGAGATTCAAACCGGATTCTTGCTCAGAACGGTGTTTTATGTTGTACGATGTGACATAAGCATTTATCATGATGCCTGGGCATTGCCGAACAGGTAGCAAGGTTGACATGACCGACTTTACCCCGCCAGAGGCCATGACGCCCGCTTACCGGGGCAGACGTTGGGTTCACAAATACGAATTGCTCGAGTGGCTGGGGCGCGGCTGGGAGGGCGAGGTCTACCGGGCGCTTGACCCCGACCAGAGGCGGCGCGTCGCCATCAAACTGCTCTTACAGCAAGATGTCAGCGCGCACACCACGATGGCGCGCTTCGAGCAGGCGGTGCAGGCCATCGCCGCCCTGGACCATCCTAACATCATGCGCGTGCTCGACTTCGGCCTCGTAGATGATGTGTTCTTTATCGTGATGGAGTTGCTGGAAGGGCCGTCGGTGCGCGACCTTTTGGGCGAGCGCCGGGGTGGACTCCCCCAGGCGGAGGCGGTGCGCATCACGCAGCAGGTGATCGAAGCGCTGGCATACGCCCACGAGCGCGGCGTGATTCACGGCGACGTTCAACCGTCCCACATCATCTTTGCCGAGGACGGGCGTCCCATCCTGACCGATTTCAGCCTGGCGCAAGTGTTGGGGCGCGAAACTCTCACCGGGACGCCGGCTTACGTCTCGCCAGAGCAGGCCGCCGGTCAGCCGCCGACGCTGCAAAGCGACCTGTACGCGCTGGGCGTGGTGTTTTACGAGATGGTCACGGGGCGCGTGCCGTTCGAGGGCGTGGATGTCGCCGCCGTGCTACAAAAGCACCTGACCGAGCCGCCGATCCCCCCCCGCGAAGTCGGCGCGAATATCGATGCGCACGTCGAGACGGTTATCATGCAAGCGCTGGCGAAAAACCCCGCCGAGCGTTTCCGCTCGGCGCAGGAGATGAAAGCTGCCCTCGAAGCGCCGCAGGACACCGACAAATATGAGACCTTCATTCTTAAATCCTCAGCGCTGAAACAGGCCGACCCCGAAGCGGTGGCGCAGTTGGAAGCGGCCAGAAAAAGATATCGAGAGTCGTTGCAGACACGTGAACAGCAAGAGCCACCCGATGAAGCAGGGCCGGATGCCGGGCCGAGAAAAGTGACCGGCCCCCTCGGCGGGCTGCTGAGCCGTCTGCGCCGCAAGCCAGACGAGGATGACTCGTAAACGTTCCCTCACCGCCTCCCGTTAACCGGACAGTTCACACCGACACGCTTTCCGCCCGAACATGGTAAAATAGCCCTGGTAGCTCCAGGTTAGGTTCTAGGCGCCAGGTGTAATCCAGCCATGACTTTCGAGCGCGAGTTGGAACTCCATATCCGGTCCAGCTATCCCATCCTCTACGTGCTGACGCCGGAGGAGACGCGCGCCGAGTCGGAGATCGCGCAGGTGGCCGCGCGTTTTGAACCGCCGCGCAAGGTCCGCACCTGGGACTTCACAGACGGCTTTCACGACGACGAGGCCGGCCGGCGCAACCCCATGCAGGCGCTTGAGCAGATTGATAAGGCATCCAGCCACCAACCGACGCTGTTCGTGCTGCGCGACTTTCATCGCTTCCTGGATGACGTGGCCGTGAGCCGGCTCCTCCGCAACCTGGCCCCGGCGCTGCGCGAGAGCCGCAAGACGGTGCTCATCGTCTCACCGGTGCTGCACATCCCCGCCGAGCTAGAGGAAGAGATCACGCTGTTGGAACTTAGGCCGCCCACCTTCGAGGCGATTGACGCCGAGCTGGAAGCGTTGCTGAGCGGCCAAAACATGCGCGTGCGCCTGGAGCCGGGCGCGCGCGAGATGCTCATCAAGGCGTGCCAGGGGTTGACCATGGGGCGCATCGGCCTGGTGGTGGCGAAGGCCATCGCCAGCTACGGACAACTGGATGAACGCGCCATCGCGTTGGTGCTGGAGGAGAAGAAGCAACGCATCCGCCGGACCGAGATACTGGAATTCATTCCCACCACCGAGACTCTCGACGACATCGGCGGGCTGGACATTTTGAAGGCCTGGCTGAACCGGCGCGCCTCGGCCTTCACCGAGGAAGCGCGCAGCTATGGCCTGCCCAACCCCAGAGGCATTCTGCTGGTAGGCATCCAGGGCACGGGCAAAAGCCTGAGCGCGAAGGCGACCGCAGGGCTGTGGCAGTTGCCGCTGCTCCGGTTGGACGTGGGCCGGCTGATGGGCGCGCTCGTGGGGCAGAGCGAGGCGCGCACGCGCCAGGCGATTCAACTGGCCGAGGCGATGAGTCCCTGTGTGCTGTGGGTGGACGAAATCGAGAAAGCGTTCGCCGGCCTCGGCGGCGCGCCGGTCGGCGACAGCGGCACCTCGGCGCGCGTGCTTGGGACGCTGATTACCTGGATGCAGGAGAAGACCGCGCCGGTCTTCGTGGCGGCGACCGCTAACTCCATCGAGGCCTTGCCGCCGGAGTTGCTGCGCAAGGGTCGCTTTGACGAAATCTTCTTCATCGGCCTTCCAACGGAAAGCGAGCGCCGCGAAATCTTCGAGGTGCACCTGCGCAAAGTGCGCGAGACCCGCCTGCGCGACTTCGATCTTGACCGGCTGGCGCAGGTCAGCGAGGGGTACAACGGCGCGGAGATCGAGCAGTCCATCATTGAGGCGATGCACGCCGCCTTCGGCGCGCGGCGCGAGTTCACCACCGCTGATGTGGCGGCGGCGCTGGGGTCCATCGTGCCGTTGAGCCGCACCATGGAGGAGCAGATCGAGCGGCTGCAACACTGGGCGGAGAGCGGGCGCGCGCGCCTCGCCACTAGCGAGATGGAGGAGCGGGTCAAGGCGCTCCCTACCCACCGCGAGCGCACCCTGCGCGCCGAGATTGGCGAGGCGGAGATGCCGCTGGAGGTCGAGCGCGAGGCGCGGCGCGAGTTGGAGCGCATGGTCGGCCTCTCAAACGCTGACCCGGAGCGGAGCTGGATTCGCACCTACCTGGACTGGCTGCTCCACCTGCCCTGGAACAAGGCCACTGAAGATAACCTCGATCTGGCGTACGTCCGCGCCGTGCTGGACGCGGATCATTACGGGCTGACCGATGTGAAAACGCGGATCGTCGAGTATCTGGCGGTGCGTAAGCTGCGCATCGAGCGCGGGGGGGGCATGGCGCGTCGGGCGGAAGCCGTAGATGGTCGTTACGGAGGTGCAGGGACCATCCTATGCTTTGTGGGGCCTCCGGGCGTCGGCAAGACCAGCCTGGGCGAGAGCATCGCGCGCGCGATGGGGCGCAAGTTCGCGCGGTTCAGCCTGGGCGGGGTGCGCGACGAGGCGGAAATTCGCGGTTTCCGGCGCACCTACGTCGGCGCAGGACCGGGCCGGTTCATCCAGACTTTGCGGCGCGTTGGCGTACGCAACCCGGTTCTCATGCTGGACGAGATCGATAAAGTAGGCAGTGATTTCCGAGGCGACCCGGCGGCGGCGCTGTTGGAGGCGCTCGACCCGGAGCAGAACCGCGACTTCCGCGACCACTATCTAGAAGCCCCGTTTGACCTGTCAGAAGTGTTGTTCATTTGCACTGCCAACGATGTGGACACCATCCCGCGCGCGCTGCGCGACCGCATGGAGGTGATTCGGCTCAGCGGCTACACCGAATATGAAAAGGTGCACATTGCGCGCGGCTACCTGGTCCCGCGCCAGTTGCGCGAGAACGGCCTGCGCCCCGACGAGGTGCGCTTCACCGACGCGGCGCTGAGCCGGATCATCCGGGCGCACACGCTGGAGCCAGGCGTCCGCGAACTGGAGCGGCAGATCGGGCGGCTGTGCCGCAAAATCTCCACCCGCGTCGCGGAGACAGGCAGAGGCGCGACGCCGGTCGCCATCGACGCGGCGGCGGTGGAAGCGCACCTGGGGCCGGGAACGCAGTACCTTACTGAGGTCCGCGAGCGGACGCGCGTCCCCGGCGTGGCGATTGCGCTGGCGGCGGTGCCCGGCGGCGGCCTCGGCGACGTCCTTTTCATCGAGGCGACGCAAATGCCCGGCGGCAGGGGCTTCAACGTGACCGGGCAACTCGGCGACGTGGCGCGTGAAAGCGCTTTCGCGGCGCTGAGCTACGTGCGCGCGCGCGCGCGTGAGTTGGGCCTGCCGCCGGACTTCTTCGACCGGCACGACCTTCACCTGCATATGCCCGCCGGCGCGCAACCCAAAGACGGCCCCTCTGCCGGGGTTGCGATTGTGACCGCGCTGGTGTCGCTGGTGTCGGGGCTGCCGGTGAAGCCGAACGTCGCCATGACCGGCGAGATCACTCTGCGCGGGCAGGTGCTCAGCGTGAGCGGGATCAAGGAAAAGGCGCTCGCGGCGCACCGGGTCGGCCTGAATACGGTAATCCTGCCGCGCGTGGACGCGCACCAACTGGAAGAAGTGCCGGAGGAGTTGCGCCAAGAGATGCAGTTCGTGCTCGTGGACCGGGTGGAGCAGGCGCTCGCCGCCGCGCTTGCACAGCGGGCGGACGAAAAGATAGGAGCGAGCCAGGTATAACGCGAGTTTTGGGAGAGAAGTCAATGACGCGGATTGCGATCATCGGGACAGGCCGAATGGCGACCGGTCTTGGGACCGGATGGGCGCGCGCGGGGCATAGCGTCGCGTTTGGGTCGCGCGACCCAGATGCGCGCCCGGACATCGGGGCGCGCATTCCAGGCGCGCGCGTGGTCGGCTACGCGGAGGCGCTCGACAGCGCCGAAGTCGTTGTGATTACTCTGCCCTTTACCGCCGTCGAGGGTTTCGCCCGCGAGCGCGCCGCAGCGTTACGGGACAAGCTGGTCATCGACATCTCCAACCCTTTTGGCAACCTGCCGGACAACCGCATCTCTGGCGCGGAGATCACCGCAGCGGCTATCGGGCCGGGGGCGCGGGTTGTCGCCGCGTTTAAAGGTAACTTCGCCGAGACGCTGCTCGAACCCGCCCATGCGACTGGCGTGCCGCGCGACGTGCACTACGCGGGCGACCGCGAGGAAGATAAGCGGATCGTGAGGGGACTGATCGAAGACCTGCACTTCATCGCGGTCGATTGCGGCCCGCTTAAGAACGCGCGCGTGCTGGATGTCCTGGTGCCGCTCATCGTCGAGCTTGACGCGCGCTACGGCGGCGGGCGCAAGTCTTCGTGGAAGTTTCTCCTGTAAAGAGGGGTAAAGGCGGGACCGCTCATGAGCGGCAGGCTCGAACTGACCGAAACAACTGACCCTCCGACGCTCACCGGGCTTGAGCCGGAGCTTTCGAGCGGCATCACCGGTCACGAGCCGGTGCTAGGCGGGGACCTGCGCGAGTGGCCCAGCATTGTGGCCCACCTGCTCGCCGACCAGCACCAGGCGCAGCGCAAAGGCAACCGGGTGCGCGTGCAAGTGATTCGGCGGCTGCGCGACCGCATCTGGCGCGAGGCGGACGAGGAGAACTGGCGGCGCGCGCAGGGCGACGTTCTCACCGAAGGGGTGCATCTCTCGCGCTGGCGGCGAACGGAGAAATTGGACGCATACCAACGCCCGGTCTATGATAAGATCAGGGATGAGATTGCGCTGGACGCCATGAAGCTGGAACTCGGCGAGACGCGCGCGGCGCTGGATCAGGCTGAGACCATCGGGCGCACCGACCTGGTGCGTGAGCACGGCGACGCGATCGGGATTATCGAGTCGTATATCGCGTGGTGGGAGGAACGGATCGGCCAGTCAGGATAGAGCCTATCCGAACGGACAAGGAGCTTAAGCCCCTTGTCCAGGCGCCTGAGAGGTGTTTCTGATGGGCTTGTGAGCGAGGGGAATAGTCATGTCACACTTTACACGCATTCAAACCAAGCTGCGAGACATCGACCTGGTGAAGGAAGCGCTCAAAGACCTGGGCTACGCCGTGCGCGAGAACACGGACGTGCGCGGCTACAGCCGTTGGGAGCAGGCGCACGCCGACGTGGTGATCGAGGCGGAGGACGGGCAGGACATCGGCTTCCGGCGCGAAGGCGAGCGCGTGGAGATGATCGCGGACTTTTGGAACCGCCAGCTCAATCGGGAAGAGTTCTTGCAACGGGTGACACAGCGCTATGCCTACCGGATGGTGATCCAGCAGGCGGAGGAGCAGGGCTTCCAGGTGGTGAAGGAAGAGCAACAGAAGGACGGGTCGATTCGGGTGGTGGTACAGCGTTGGTAGTTGGTAGCTGTCACTTATCACGACATCATGGAATCATGAGCCGATTGACTACTCCCAGATATGGCGTCTGCTCGTTAAGACGTGGGTTTGTTCCCATCCCTGGGATGTATCTCGACAAGGGCGATTCTACGATGTCCTG
>DAOTXU010000072.1:0-5686 GCA_034435135.1 Anaerolineae bacterium
AGTGATTCAAGCTTTTGAGCCAACGACCGCGGTGCGTGTGGTGCTTGTCGTGTTTGCGGACACCTCACCCCCCGTCCCCCTCTCCCGGCTACGCCGGACTATAGCCGCAAGCGGAGAGGGGGTGTCGAGCCGCCGGCGAGACGGGGGTGAGGTAGAGAAAGGCCCTAGCACGGCCAGCTGTTGGCGTAAGTTTGAATCAGTTCATTAAGATAACGTTGAGGGGGTATCGTGTCAGAAGAATTCATCGGGCGCTATCTCGGCAAGTACCGGATTGTGGAGCGCGTCGGGCGCGGCGGCATGGCGCAGGTGTTCAAGGCCTACCATCCTGACCTTGATCGCTTTGTAGCGATCAAGCTCCTGCACCAATTCCTGGCGGAAGACCCGGAGTTCAAGACGCGCTTTAAGCACGAGGCGCAGAACGTCGCCAAACTGCGCTATCCCAACGTCCTCCAGGTGTACGACTTCGATTTCGACGAGGCGAGCGAGTCGTATTACATGGTGACGGAGTTCATCGAAGGGCCGACGCTCAAGAGCCTGCTGCTTGACCTGGCGAGCGAGGGGAAGCGGCTGCCTCTGGCCGAGACGGTGCGCATCTGCCGCGACGTGGGGAGGGCGCTGGCGTATGCGCACGCGCGCGGCATGATCCACCGCGACGTGAAGCCGGCCAACGTCATGATCGACGCCGACGGGCGCATCGTGCTCACCGACTTCGGCATCGCCAAAATCCTGGGCGGCAGCACCGGCCTCACTGCGAGCGGCGCGCTCATGGGCACGCCGGCTTACATGCCGCCGGAGTTGGGTCTGGGCGGCGTAGGCGACCACCGTGCCGACCTGTACTCGCTCGGCGTGATGCTCTACGAGATGGCGACCGGCAAGTTGCCCTATGAGGCCAACACGCCGCTGTCGGTCGTGTACATGCACGTCAACGACCCGCTGCCCCCGCCCAGCAGCGTCAATCCCGACATTCCGCGCGGACTCGAACTCGTCATCAACCGGGCGATGGCGAAGAAGCCCGAAGAGCGCTACCAGAGCGCCGATGAATTCATTGACGACCTGCAAGACCTGGGGGCCGTCGCCCAACAAGAGGAAGCGCCGCCCAAGACGGCTGCTGTTCCCGCACAGCCGAGGCCCGCCGCTCCCGCCAAACCGACGCCTGCCGCGCCGCCTCCGGTTGCGCCCACTGATACCACCCGACCGCGTCCCACGCCAGCGGGCAAGGCGCCGGCTGAACCGGTTGAGGAGGAACGGCGTCGGCCTGTGTTGCTGTATGGCATCGTCGCCCTGGTTGCAGTGGCGATTATCGCCGCAGGCGCGGCGCTCTTGCTCGGCGGCGGAGGCGGAGGTCTCTCGGACACCGACGCCACCGCGACGGCGGATCGCGCCGCCAGCCAGACCGCGCAGGCGGTCGCGCAGCTAACTGAAGAGGCCGCGTCCGAAACGCCGACCTTCACGCCGGCCACCGAGACCGCCACACGGACGCCGACGACTGCCGCCGCTACCGCAACATCGACGGTGACCGTCCCGCCGCCGACGGCGACGAAGACCGCTACGCCCGCCCCGACCGACACGGCCACGCGCAGCCCGACGGCTACGGCGACGCCGACTGTGCCCCCTTCAGCCACCGCGACGCCGGAACCTGCCGTCGCGGTCGTGCAGGGGTTCGGCGAGCGGTTTGTGCGCGAGGGGCCGGGCGAATCATACCGCACGGTGGGCACGGTCAGCGGCGGCGCCGAAGTGCCCATCATCGCGCGGGCGAGCGACATCGATAGCCAGGTCTGGTACCTGATCCAGCCGCCGGAGGGCGCGCCGGCGTGGATCGCGGGTTTCGCGGTGCGCGTCGAGCCGGAGGGCGCGGTGATCCCGCCGGCGGAGGCGATCCCGACGCCGGCCTTCCCAGAGACGATGAGTTATGCCCCGGTGGTTGGGGTCTGCACTTACGACGGCGACGACTACGTGTGCGCAGTGGGTATCCTGATCCGGGGTGGGGTGCCGCCTTATACGCTGACGTATCAGGGGGAAACCGGATGGGATTACTCGCCGATCCCGATCGAGGTGCGCGGGCGGCGGTGTGAGGTCGTCACTTATCAGGTGAGCGTTCAGGATGTGCGCGGCCTGCCGGAGGGCGGCCTGGTTCGAGAGTTCACCATCGACCCGAACCCGTTTGCCGGGCGGTTCCCAGAAGGCAGGTGCGAGACACCTTAAGGGCGGCTTCCTATCCGAATCGTTCAGGACAAGGGGCTTAAGCCCCTTGTCTGAAGCGACCAAAGCGGTTTTTCGGATAGGCCTTGAGCGTCCCCGTCTTGGTAGCGAGAGGTTTGTTGAGCGTAAGCTGTGCCTGAAAACTACGTTGGGCGCTACCTCGGCAAGTACGAGATTCTGGAACGCCTGGGGCGAGGTGGTATGGCGGAGGTGCTCAAAGCCTACCACCCCGCCCTTGATCGCTTTGTGGCAATCAAGCTCCTGCACCCCTTCCTCGCCGACGACCCCGATTTCAAGCGGCGTTTCGAAGCTGAGGCGCAGAACGTCGCCAAGCTCCGCCACCCGAATATCGTGCATGTATACGACTTCGAGTTCGACGAAGGGAACGAGTCGTACTACATGGTCATGGAGCTGATCGAAGGCCCGACGCTCAAGGACATGCTCTTCGACATGGCGAGCGAGGGAAAACCGCTGCCCTTAGAGGAGTCGCTGCGCATTGTCGGCGACATCGGCGAGGCGCTGGCCTACGCGCACGCGCGCGACATGATCCACCGCGACGTGAAGCCCGCCAACATCATGCACGATGTCGAAAACAGCCGGTACGTCCTCACCGACTTCGGCATCGCCAAGATCGTCACCGGGGCGCACGGGACCGCCACCACCGGCCTGCTGGGCACGCCGGCGTACATGTCGCCCGAACAGGCGTTGGGCGATCCCGGCGACGAGCGCTCCGACATCTACTCCCTGGGCGTGATCCTTTACCAGTTGTGCACCGGTCGCCTGCCCTACGACGCCGACACCCCGCTCGCTATCGTCCTCAAGCACGTCAACGATCCCCTGCCCAACCCACGCGACTTCAACCCTGACCTGCCCCAAGGGGTCGAAAAGGTCATCTGCAAGGCGATGGCGAAGCTCCCTGGCGAGCGTTACCAGACCGCACAGGAGATGGTCGATCATCTGGAAAACCTGGATCGGGCCGCCCGGATGGTGGTGCCGACCACCACATCGGCGGTCCGCGACGACACGCTCCGGGTTCTCACCGGCAGCACCCCCATCCTTCCGGAGGGAGCGTTGCCCCAGGCGCGGCGGCGGCCCTGGGTTGGCCTGGGCGCGCTGGCGTTGATCGCTCTGTTAGCCCTGGTCAGCATCGCGGTCGCGCCGAATTTGCTCGGCCTGTTGAACCCCACCCCCACCGACTCAATGACGCCGCCAAGTCTCACCACCACCCTCACGCCCACTCTCGACCTGAAAGCCACCGCCGACCGCGCTACCCTCGACGCGGTGCTGAACGCCTTCGTCACGCAGACCGCCGCCGCGAGTGAAACCGCCGCCGCCGGCACGGCGCTCGCGCTGGCGGCTACCGATACCCCCACCCCGACCCGCACGCCCTCATCCACTGCCACCGCGACCGTAACTGCCACGCCCACGCAGACCCCCGTGGCCGCGTTCGGTGTTCTCGCACATCCCGACGCGGCGCTGGACATCGCTTTCAGCCCCGATGGCGCGCGCGTGGTCACCGCCGGCGCTGACGGCGCGGTGCGTTTGTGGGAGGTGGAGACGGGCGCGCGCGTGCGCGCCTTCGCCGGGCACGGAGGCCCGGTCAACGCGGTGGCGTTCAACCCCGTGGCGCATCAACTGGCTTCGAGCGGCGCAGACAGGACCGTGCGTCTGTGGGACGAGCAAAGCGGCGACCTTCTCGTGACGCTGGAAGGCCACACCGACGCCGTGACGCATCTGGCCTTTAACCTGTACGCCACGCGCCTGGCCTCCGCCAGCGCAGATGGGACCGTGCGCCTGTGGCAGCCGGACGGAAGGCAGACCGAACTGGTAGCCGTGTTGGAGGGACACGAAGGCGCAATCACTGACATTGCCTTCAGCCCCGACGGCACCTTGTTGGCCTCAGCCGGCGAGGATGGATCAGTCTGGCTATGGGATGCGGTGTCCGGCGCGTCGGTCGTTACGCTGGAAGGCCACGAGGGCGCGGTCACCGACATCGCCTTCAGCCCGCCCAACGGCGACACCTTAGCCTCAGCCGGAGTTGACGGGATCATTCGCCTGTGGAACGGTTTTACCGGCGACCCACTCATTGACTTCCCGGCGCACGTGGGCGAACTGACCTATCTGGCCTACAGTCCCACCGGCAGCATCATCGGCTCGGCGGGTGTAGACGGTGCAGTGTACCTGTGGAACGCCGCCACCGGCGAAATGCTGGTCGCGCTGGAACAACACAACAGTCCGGTGCGCCGCATCGCCTTCAGCCCCGATGACATCCGGCTGGCCTCAGCCGGTGCGGACGGAGAGCTACTCTTGTGGAACCAGCAGACCGGTGTCTGGCTGGCGAACCTGGCCGGGCACACAGCCTCCATCACGGCGGTCGCGTTCTCGCCAGATGGCACCGTGCTGGCCTCGGCCAGCGCCGATGGCACGGCGCGACTGTGGCCGGTGCCGGACGCCAGGCCGGTCATCATTCAGCCGACGCGCCCACCCTCGCCGACGCCGACCTCGGCGTTTACGCCCACTCCTGACATGACCGCGACCGTCGCCGCCTGCGACTACGACTATGAACTGGTCTCGCAGACCTACGACCCCGCGTTTGAACTCTCCCCCGGCCAGTTCTATATCCGCATTCGCAGGCCGTTCACCGCATTCATCACGGTACGCAACACGGGCGAGTGCGACTGGGAGCGCTCCACCGCGCTGGTGTACGCCGGGGGCGAAAGGTTCAACGCGCCGGAGTCGGTCCCCATCCCGTCCATTGTCCGTGTCGGGGAAGAGTACACACTCGAGATCCCCTTGCAGGCGCCGCCCCGCAACCGTCCACACACCGGCGTGTTTGAACTGCGCACGCCCGCCGGTTTCCTGGTCGGCCAGCCCATTGAGATCACGATCTACGCTTACTACGACAGCGGCTCCGGCGGCGTGTCGCCCACGCAGGCGCCCGGCGGCAGCGCCACCCCCGTTACTCCATCCGGCGGGGGCGAACCGCTACAATTCTCCTTCTTCGTGAACGGTTGCGCCTACGCTGGCACGGACTTTGTGTGCGACATCACGGTGAATCCCACCGGTGGCGCGCCGCCCTACACCGTGAGCAGCAACCTCGGCGGCACGGCCAGCAGCGCGCCGTATATCGTCCCGGTGCGCAGCCGCCGCTGCGTCTCGTTCGCGTACACGCTCAGCGTCACCGACAGTGCGGGCGGCTTCGCCCGGCAAGAGCTATGGTTTGATGTAGAAGGTTACGCGAGCGCTTTCCCCGGCGGTCTGTGCACGACGGAGTAGGGGAAAGGTCCAGGCGCTGGAGGATAGCGGGGAGTCAAACCCTGAAGCGCATTCACCGGACACGGAGCTTAAACCTATCTGTCACTTATCACGACATCATGGAATCATGAGCCGATTGACTACTCCCAGATATGGCGTCTGCTCGTTAAGACGTGGGTTTGTTCCCATCCCTGGGATGTATCTCGACAAGGGCGATTCTACGATGTCCTGA
>DAOTXU010000073.1:0-4413 GCA_034435135.1 Anaerolineae bacterium
CCAAGCGTATCCACTCAGCGCTGGGCTACCTGACGCCAGCGGAGTTTGAGGCCGCCTGGCAACAAGCCCATGCTGAAGAAGTGGTCCCCCTTAAAGTCGGCTAAAATGTCTCCAACTTTAGGGGTCCACTACACTTTGCTCCTTCTTGCCCTCACCCCTAATACCAATCATGGTGGTTGAGACCGTGAATCTGGTGAAGCCGGCAAAGCGGCAAAGGCGTCATGGATCCAATCCCACCCGATCAGGCGTTTGACCCGCGCCTTGTCCGCGGCAAGCTGGCGGAGGCAGCGATCCACCGCCGCCACTTTGGCCTGGAGCGACGGATACACCGCCCCCTCTACTTCACGGCGCAACTCCTCGAAGATGCGTTCCGGTGGGTTCAGTTCGGGAGCATAAGCGGGCAGGAACACGCGGGCACAGTCCAACGCGGCCATCGTCTTCGCCTTATGGCTGGGCGCGCTGTCCCAGACCACCACATCGGGCGCCCAGCGCTGCAACACGGGGAGCAAGTGGGCCTGGCTGACGCGCTCGACCCATTCCCACTTGAGAGCGCCGGTAACGACGTTGACGCCCAGCACCAGGTAGCGCCAGGCAAAGACGATCTGCACCTTCTGGGTGATCTTCACTCCGCGCAGGCCCCAGCGTCGCCGCACTTGCCCCCACAGCCCCAACCGCATCTCGTCCACATGCAGCCCGACATCGGCCTGCGTCAGTCCGGCTTCGGTCACAGCCGCCGCCAGGCCCCCTTTTTCCACGCTTCCTGCGCTGCGACACACCCTTTCTCCGCCTGGGGGCGTGGCACCTTGCGCCGCAGCTGGTGCCGCCGCATCAGATCATGCATCCCCGCATACGTGTAGCGCACGCCCCACCGTGCTTCCACCCATGCGCGCACTTCCCACACCGTCTTGAAGTCCCCCAACGCCACCCGCGCCACCACCGCGCGCTGTTGCCGCGCCGTCAGGTACGGCGGCTTCCCCCGTGCCTGATACCCCGCGACCCGGCGCAATACCTCGCGCACACCCCCTGCCCTATACCACGCCACCCAATCCTGGATCGTCCGGGCGTGCACCCCGACAACCGCGGCCACCTCGGCGATCCGTTTGCCTTGCCGCAGCAGCCACAACGCCTGCAAGCGCGTGCGCCGCTGCGCGTGTTTCTCTTTCCCGTACAGCGCTTTCAGTTCCTCTGCGCTTTCTGCCCACTCCACCTCGAGCCGCCGTCCCATTGCCCACCTCCCAGGTTTCCCTCTCCTTTTCTCCCCTCTATTTTACACGGTTCCATCATCCAAGATTGGTATAAGTCCCCTCTCCCGGCTGCGCCGGACTATAGCCCACAAGAGGAGAGGGGACTTTGCACTAGCTACCGGACACTGCACGCATGTTCGAGAATAAGGCTCTTGTATTCTCTTACCTCACCCCCTCGCCGCGCGCGGAGAGGGGGACGGGGGCTATAGTCCGGCGCAGCCGGGGTGAGGTAAAACCATGACCGACGAGCACAAACCATAGAACAACTGTCCGATGTCCGGCAGCTAGAAGCGGCCTGTCGGTTGCGCCGGTGCAAGCTCTGGGTTCACAAGGAAGGTTAGGGAGATGCGCGATTTCCGAATCACCGAGGCCAAGAGTGGCGCCGCCTTTACCGTCCGGGTGGTGACGCGCGCCCGCCGGCGCGAGATCGTCGGCATCAACGACGACGGCTCGCTCCGAATCCGCCTGACCAGCGCGCCCATTGAGGGCAAGGCCAATGAAGAACTGGTCGAGTTCCTGGCCGAGAAGCTCGGCGTCGCCAAGAGCCGCATCGAGATTGTGGCCGGTCACACAGGGCGCGAGAAGCTTATCAGCGTCGATGGCCTCTCGCCGGACGTGGTGAACGCGCGGTTGCAGCCGGATCGGACCGAAGAAGCAGAGGAGTGAGGCGCTTTCATCCCCTAAAGGGATACCGTTTTTGCCTGGCCTGGCTGGCGTTGGCGTTGACCCTGGGGAGCGTCGGCTGCACACCGTCCTCCCCCACGGCAACCCTAGCAGCCCCCCCGCGCCCCACCGCCACGACTACACCCACCCCTGCGCCACCCACGCCGACGGTCGGCGGCCCCGCTGAAGACCCCGTAGCGGAAGAGCTTTTCCTCTTGGCGCGCGCCGACCTTGCCCGTCGCCTGTTCAGCGACGCCGACGACATCACCCTGGTCGAGGTGACCGTCGTGACCTGGCCCGACACCAGCATGGGATGTCCACAAGAAGGCGAAACCTACGAAACCGTTGAGATGCCGGGCTACCGGCTGATGCTCCGCGCCGACGACGAGGAGTACTTCTACCACGCCAGCTTTGAAACCGTGATCTACTGCGACGCCCAGGACGAAGTGTTGCCGGAGTAGGGCGCACGGAGTACAGTTCGGCGACGCTGGCAGACAGCTCCCCGCGAATGGGAAACTCGCGGGGAGTTCTATATGAAGTGATTCAAGCTTTTGAGCCAACGACCCCGGTACGTGTGGTGCTTGTCGTGTTGGCGGGCACCTCACCCCCCGTCCCCCTCTCCCGGCTACGCCGGACTATAGCCGCTTGCGGAGAGGGGGTGTCGAGTCGCAGGCGAGACGGGGGTGAGGTAGAGAAAGGCCTTAGCACGGCCACTTGTTGGCGTAAGTTTGAATCAGTTCTATTTGAGTTTGCGAAAGTGGGGCGTGACCTTAGAACTCTTGTTCAGGACTCCCGCCCCGGCTATAATCGACTTGACAATGCTCGCCACCCCGGAGTCGGTACCTCGTGGCAGATGAACGCCCGCGCCGCTTTCATCGCGTGGGGATTTTGGCTCATCCGCAGCGCCCCGAAACCTTCGCTCTGGCTGACCAGGTCGCCCGGTGGCTGAGCGAGCGGGAGATCGAAGCGACCGTGCTGACGCGGTGGGACCAGGAGCACACCGACCCGGCGGGTTGGGACCTGGCCATCGGCATCGGCGGCGACGGGACGGTGCTCCGGGTGGCGCGGGTGTGCGCGGCGCCGGGCGTGCCGGTGCTGGGCATCAACATGGGGCGGCTGGGCTTCCTTGCGGAGATGAGTCCGAGTGACTGGCAGGCCGGACTGACCGCTGTGTTGCGCGGGGATTACTGGCTTGAAGAGCGCCTGATGATTATGGCCGAGTGGCGCTCAAACGACCAGCTCGTCTACCGCGAAGAGGCGCTGAATGAAGTCGTCATCAGCCGGGGAATCATTGCGCGCCTGGTGGAGTTCGAGACGTACATCGACGACGCATGGACCACCACCTACCGCGCGGACGCGCTGATCGTCGCCACGCCGACCGGCTCCACCGCCTATGCGCTGGCGGTGGGCGGCCCGATCCTCCCGCCGGAGTTGCGCAACTTGGTCCTGGTGCCGGTGGCGGCGCACCTGAGCCTGGACCGCCCGATGGTGGTCTCCGGCGACGCGGTGGTCGAAGTGGTGACGCATTGCGCACACCAGGCTGTGCTCACGGTGGACGGGCGGCTTGCCGGACAGCTTCAAGACGGCGACCGGGTCATCATCCGCGCCACCGGGCACGTGAGCCGTTTCGTGCGCACCGGCGAGCGGACTTATTTTTATCGCTCAATATTGGATCGTATGGAGCCGAAGAAGCCATGAGCGACGTCGAAGCGGTAACGCAAGAAGAAGTGATTTATTGCACCGTGCATACCCATGTCGAGGCCACGCTGCGCTGCAACAAGTGTAACCGCCCGATGTGCATCAGGTGTGCGGTGCGCACGCCAGTGGGGTACCGCTGCAAGCAATGCGTTCACCAGCAGCAGGAGGTGTTCTTCACGGGAACCACGCGCGACTACGTGATCGCCGGTGTGGCGGCGTTCGTGGTCAGTGCGGTGGCGGGTGGGGTGTTGCTGTACATAGGCTCTGGTTTCTGGCTGCTGACCATTCTGCTCTCCGCCCCGGCCGGCGGCCTCATCTCGGAGGTGGTGTGGCGTGCGGTAGGGAAGCGGCGGTCGCGCTACCTGTGGCTGGTGGTCGGCTTGGCGACCGTGCTCGGCGTTTTGCCCATTATGATATTGTGGTGGGTGCAAATGGGCGTCTTCCCCAGCTGGAATCTGTTGAGCGTGGGGCTGTATGTCGTGCTGGCCGGCGGCACGGCGGTAGCCCGCTTTCGCTTTGGCCGGCGGTTGTGGTAGCAGAATTGGACAGAGGGCTTAGAATGTGTTTGAAAAGGTCGCCCTTGCTTCCCCTCACCCCTAAATCCCCTCTCCCACAAGGGGAGAGGGGATTATAAACCCAGATTGGGGGTATCTTTGCCCCCTCTCCCGTATGACGGTAGAGGGGGACAGGGGGTGAGGGGGCTTTTCAAACACTTTCTTAATCCCCCTGTCTGCCCGGTATTGAACAGGGCGCTATGTTAACGGAACTGCGTATTCAAGACTTTGCCATCATCGACAGGCTGGAACTC
>DAOTXU010000074.1:0-6650 GCA_034435135.1 Anaerolineae bacterium
CCAAGCGTATCCACTCAGCGCTGGGCTACCTGACGCCAGCGGAGTTTGAGGCCGCCTGGCAACAAGCCCATGCTGAAGAAGTGGTCCCCCTTAAAGTCGGCTAAAATGTCTCCAACTTTAGGGGTCCACTACAAAGGGCGACCTTTTCAAACACATTCTCAGAGATGATAAGTGTGATCCGGCGTACCTCATGCGACCTTCTTGAGCTGAGTAAACTCAAGGCGGATGAGGTTATAGGCAGCGACTGCTTCTGCGCGTTCGGATGGTCAGAATGGAGAATGCAAAACCGCTACGCTGCTGCGGCGCTGCCGAGATCTACCAGATGTTGATTCACGACAGGGTGTGGGAATAACCATTTGCAGCACCATTCGTGTGCTCTGCCGGTCACAGGTATACTCGGTCGAACCGATCCAGGAGCCTCAAGCCAGGAGAGAGTAGATGCGCGAACCCGTTGCAAGTATATACGCCGATTTCCAGCTGCTGGGCGAGCAGATTCGTGCGGCGATGGAACGATGCCATGTCCCCGGTGTGGCCGTTGGCATACTACATGGGGATATAGTTTTCGCCGAGGGCTTCGGAGTCACCAGTGTGGACCACCCACTCCCGGTCGACAGCCGCACCCTTTTTCAGGTCGGCTCAATCTCCAAGACAGTCACCGCAACCGCAGCGATGCGGCTGGTGGAGGCGGGTCAGCTTGATCTTGACACACCCATACGCCACGTTCTGCCGAACCTGCGCCTCTCCAGCGACAACCTGACAAATAGGGTGACGTTGCGCCACCTGTTCACGCACACGGGTGGATGGGAAGGCGACTTCTTCGGCGACTTCGATCCAGGCGACGACGCCCTGGCGAAATATGTGACGCAACTGGTCCACCTTCCACAACTGGCGCCGTTGGGCGAAGTCTGGTCGTATAACAACGCAGGGTTTAGCCTGGCCGGGCGTGTGATTGAGGTCGTCGCGGGCAAGCCGTTCGAGACGGCGGTCAAAGAACTGGTCTTCGATCCGCTCGGTATGACGCATTCGTTTTTCTTCACTTCCGACATTATCACGCACCGGTTCGTGGTCGGCCACGAGGTGGTTGATGAAAAGCCCGTTGTGACCCGCCCCTGGCCGATCACGCGCGCGACCCACGCCGCCGGCGGGGTAGTGTCTTGCGTGGAGGATATGTTGAAATATGCGCGATTCCACCTGGGCAACGGCGCTTCTGGAACCGGCGAACGAGTGCTCAAACCCGAAACCATCGCCCTCATGCACGCCCCCGCCGTCCGGGCCGGCTCCTTCGCGGATGCGGTCGGCATGAGTTGGTGGATCAAAGACATTGGCGGAGCGCGCCTCGTCATGCATGAAGGTTCGACCAACGGGCAAAAAGCTACCCTGGTGCTCGTGCCGCAGCGTTCGTTTGCCGTCGTCATGTTGACGAATTGTGACGCAGGCGGCGAACTCCTGAACGAAATGACCGCATGGGCGCTCAAGCGTTTCCTGGAGGTCGAAAAGCCTGAACCGGTCCTGCGAGAACTGCCGGAGCACGAGCTTAGCGCCTTCGCCGGGCGATACGGCTGCACCCTCTTTGCGGTCACGGTGGAGGTGCAGGATGCGCATCTCTGGCTGCAACTTGAGTGGAAAGGCGGGTTCCCTACCAAAGACTCCCCGCCGCCGATGGAGCCGCTCTCGCCACGAATGCGACTGGGCTTTTGCGAGCGAGACCGCGTGGTCGTGATTGACCCGCCGATGAAGGGTGAACGCGGTGAGTTTTTGCGCAACCCTGACGGCAAGATCGCCTGGTTCCGGTTTTTGGGGCGCCTCAATCGTCCGCTGTCGCGCCTGGGGTGATTTGTGCAATCTATACTTCCGGTTTTGCCTTTAGAATGGGTAAAATACAGGGAAATCGACCCGCATTTCATTACACAAAGAGGAGGAGATCGATGAAACGGTGGGGTTTCGCATTCCTGATTCTCGTTCTGCTGGTCCCGGCGGCCGACGTCGCCGGTGTTGTCGCACAGGAAGACAACACCCTCTACATCGTGTCATCCAACGACATCGCTACCCTGGACCCGGCCATCGGCTACGACCTTACGGCATGGCTGGCCGAGCCGCTGGTCTATCGTGGCCTGGTTGGCTATTCAGAGACCGGCGAGCTCATCCCGGTTCTGGCCGAGAGCTATGAGGCCAGCGAGGACGGCCTGAGCTACACCTTTACCCTGCGCGAAGGCCTCAAGTTCTCCAACGGGCGCGATCTTACCGCCGATGACGTGAAGTACACGTTCGAGCGCTTCTTCAGCCCCGACACCGCTTCGCCGGGCACGTTCATCTACGAGATGATCGCCGGCGCGCCGGAGTACATGAACGGCGAAGCGGAGGAAGTGAGCGGCGTCCAGGTCGTGGATGACCGCACTGTGCAGTTCACGCTGAGCCGTCCGGAGTACACATTTCTGATCCGCATGGCGCTGCCGTTCACCTCCATCGTCGCGCGCGAGGGCGTGGAGGAGGCTGGCGCGGACTTCGCGCGCAAGCCGCTGGGCGCGGGGCCGTTCACCCTGGAGTCGTGGGAATCTGGCCAACGCGCCGTCTTCGTGCGCAACCCCAACTACTACCGCGAAGGCTATCCCAAGGTAGACCGGATCGTGATCGACATCGGCATTGATCCCTCAGTGGGCGTGCTGCGCGTTGAAAGCGGCGAGGCCGATCTCACATGGGACTTCCTCTCGACAGCCGACTACGCGCGCATCTCCCAAGACCCCAACCTGTCCGACCAGCTCATCTTGATCCAGTCATTCCCCAACATTGCTTACGCTACACTCAATGTCCGCGAGGCACCATTGAGCGATGTCCGCGTGCGCCAGGCGCTCAACATGGCGGTGGACCGGGAGCGCCTCGTGCAGGTGATGGGCGGACTCGCGGTGCCGCTGTACGGCATGATCCCCCCGATTGTGTCCGGCTACAATCCTGACCTGACGCCCATCCCTTACGACCCCGAAGGCGCGAAAGCGCTCCTGGCCGAGGCGGGTTATCCCGATGGGTTCTCGACGACGATTCACACGGTCAACTTCCCCAACGCCACCCGTGTGGCCGAAGCGCTTGCCCAAGACCTGGGTCAGGTCGGCGTGCAGGTTGAACTGATCACGCTCGACATCGGGCCGCTGATGGACCTGTGGTATGGCGAGAACCCTGGAGAAATCGCCATCGGGTACTTCCCCTGGGGCATGGACTACCCAGACCCCAGCAACGCCTACGAGCCGCTTTTACTGTGTGGGGCGGCAGGCAACCCGGGCGGCTACTGCAATGAGGAAATGGACGCCATGTTCGAGGCCGCCAACGCGCTGCCGCCCGGCGATGCGCGCTGGAAGGCATTCCAGGACTATGAGATCGCCCTGCAAAAGGACTACCCGGTGATCTTTATGATGCACACGCAGCAGTACTTCTACCGGAGCGACCGGGTCACTGGGTTGGTTTCGTTCCCAAGCTACCTGCTGACGCTTGAGGCGGCGAGCGTCCAGTAGCCGTGACGCGCTACCTCGTCCGGCGCTTGATCGAGGCTGTCGGGGTCCTCTTTGGTATCTCCGTGATCACTTTTGTCATGGTGCTCGTGATACCAGGGGATCCCGCCCGGATGTACGCCGGTCCGCGCGCCCCGGAGGAGACGGTCGAGCGCATCCGTGAACAGTGGGGGCTGAACGACCCCATCCCTGTACAGTACGTGCGCTACCTCATGCGCGCCCTTCAGGGCGATTTCGGTCGTTCGCTCCGCGACAATCGGGAGGTGTTGCCGGCGGTGCTGGATCGCCTGCCGGCAACCCTCCAGCTTGCCGTAGCCGGCGTCGTCGTGGAGCTTTTGCTGGGCATCCCCTTGGGGATCCTGGCGGCGACCCGTCCAGGCTCGTGGGCCGACGCCCTGGCGACGACCGGCGCGCTGGTCGGCATTTCGATCCCGCCGTTTGTGCTCGGCCTGGCGCTGCTCTACTTTCTCGGCTATCTGATCCCGATCTTCCCGTTGGGCGGCTATGGGACTCCGGTGCACCTCATCCTGCCGGCGATCACGCTCGGATTGAGCGGCGGCGCGTGGTACGCGCGCCTGCTGCGCAATACGCTGCTTGATGAGTTGGGCAACGATTACGTCCGCACCGCGCGGGCGAAGGGGGTCCGGGAGCGCGGCGTGTTATTCCGCCACGCGCTGCGCAACGCGCTGCTGCCCGTCGTCACCCTGGCAGGGCTGGACCTGGCGTACCTGCTCGGCGGCGTGGTGCTGATCGAGGCGGTGTTCGGCTGGCCGGGGATGGGTCAGCAGGCGTACCGCGCGATCCGTGAGCAAAACCTGCCGATGGTAATGGGGACGGTGCTCTTCGCCGCCGTGTGCGTCGTCTTTATCAACCTGTCAATGGATTTCCTTTACGTCGCGCTCGATCCCAGGATCCGGTTGAGGCATGAAAAATAGCCAGATCACCCCTGACGGTCCCGGCCACCTGGAGGTAGGGCATCGGCTTGGATTCTGGGCAAGGATACGCCGGCTGCCACGCGCCTGGGTGGGCGCGGCGCTAGTTATCGCTGCTTTGTCAGTGGCCATCTTCGCGCCAGCGGTCGCGCCGGCCGACCCAACCTACCAGTTCCGCGATGGGCTATCTACGGTCGGCCTACCCATTGCGCCCGGAATAGGGCGCTTCCTGCTGGGCACGGATAACCTGGGCCGCGATATGCTCAGTCGGATTCTCTACGGTGCACAGGTGTCGCTCTTCGTGAGCCTGATCGCCAACACGCTGGCCGCGTGCATCGGGACTACCGTCGGTGTGACCGCCGGGTATTTCCCCGGCAGCGTGCTCGATTCGCTGCTGATGCGCTTCACCGATGTGCTGATGGCCTTCCCGGCGATCCTGCTGGCGCTGGGGTTGGCGGCAGTGCTGAGGCCGAGCGCTGTGGTCGTCACCGCCATCATTGCGGTGATTACCTGGCCGGCGCTGGCGCGGATCGTGCGCAGCCAGGTCTTGCTGGTGCGGGAACTGGCGTTTGTGGAGAGCGCCCGGTCGATTGGGGCCGGCGACCTCTACATCATCACGAGGCATGTGCTGCCCAATATCTTCATGCTCGTGGTCATTTGGGCAACGCTGAGCCTGCCCAGCACGGTGTTGCTGGAGACGGCATTGAGCTACCTCGGCCTGGGCGTCCCGCCCCCAACGCCGAGTTGGGGTAACATGATCGCCGACGGGCAGACCTACTACCGCAACGCGCCCTGGCTGATTCTGCTGCCCGGCGCGGCGATTGTGGTGACTACGCTGGGCTTCAACCTGCTCGGCGACGCCCTGCGCGACGCGCTCGACCCTCGCACTGTTTACCGTTCGTGAGCGCCAATGAGGGTGCGATGGCCGAATCCTCAGATTCCGGGATGACTACCAAGATCGTGCTCTTGGGCACGGGAACCCCTATCACCGACCCGGATCGCTCCGGTCCGTCGGTCGCCATTGTGGTCGGCGACACACCGTATCTGGTTGACCTGGGGCCGGGTGTTGTGCGGCGAGCGGCAGCGGCGCGCCGGGCGGGTGTGCGCGGGCTTGCGGTCGAGGACCTGAAGCGTGCTTTCCTAACACATCTGCATTCTGACCACACAGTCGGCTACCCGGACTTCATCTTCACGCCCTGGGTGCTTGGGCGCGATATACCGGCGGAGGTATACGGCCCTCCCGGCATTCGGGCGATGACCGAGCATTTGCTTGCGGCGTATGAGCGGGACATTCACGAACGTCTCTATGGTCTTGAGCCGGCGAATGATCGGGGATATCTGGTCCACGCTCACGAGATCGAGACCGGAGTCGTCTACCGGGACTCGAACGTAGTTGTTGAGGCCTTTCCGGTCAAGCACGGGACCTGGAAGGCGTTTGGCTATAAGTTCACAACGCCGGATAGGACGATCGTGATTTCAGGGGATACATCACCTCTGGATACGATGGTTGAGCAAGCGATGGGTTGTGACGTGTTGATCCACGAAGTGTATTCAATGACAGCGTTCGAGAGACTACCCCCCGAATGGAAAACGTATCATTCGACTTACCACACATCGTCACGCCGATTAGCTGAGATCGCTTCAGAGGCGAGACCTGGCTTGTTGATTCTGTACCATCAGCTATTTTGGGGCGCTTCCGAAGAAGCGCTATTGAAGGAAGTTCAAGAAGAGTACGACGGGAGAGTTGTGTCTGGGAAAGATCTTGACATCTACTGAACCAGAGGGTTCGGTAAGAAAATGATTAGCTGTATACACGCGATCGAGCGAAGCCCGTCGCTCCCGAACGAGTATAAAGTGTACTCAGTGTTAGGCTCACCAGATCACGGTGAGCCTTTTTGATTGGGGTCAGTGATGGTCGCGGGGGGAGTGAGGTGTACCCCATCGGTCGGACAGTCAGAAGGCCATTTTATCAGTGGATACCCTCCTTTCGCATTTCTTTAACATAGACTTCGGCGGGGGTCAGGTAGTCGAGCGCCTGGTGGGGCCGCTCGTGGTTGTAGAACGCAAAGTACTGGCTCAGGCCAATACGCGCGTCGCGCGGCGTCGCATAGTCGTGCAGATACACCTCCTCGTACTTGACCGTGCGCCACAGGCGCTCGGTGAACACTCGGACAGTTCGTCCGAGCGGGCTGTTGTCGAGAGCGCGGCCCCGACCGTCCAT
>DAOTXU010000075.1:0-3455 GCA_034435135.1 Anaerolineae bacterium
GGCTTAAGCCCCCTGTCCGACGCAGGTTGGGCCTGAGACATCTCTTGGGGCCGCTACAGGGGACGGCTCGGAAAAGCTTAAGCTCCCTGTCCGATTAGGGTTGGGCCTGAGACCCGTCCTTACATCCACACAGAATACGCTTGCACCCAGAACGGACATGAACATGACCCAGGACCAGGAATCCCTCATCGAGACCTTTCGCGCCGAGTTTGGCCGCGCCCCCGCACTGGCGGCGCGCGCGCCGGGCCGCGTCAACCTGATCGGCGAGCACACCGACTACAACGACGGTTTCGTTTTGCCCATCGCCATCGACCGCGACATCGCGTTAGTCGCCGCCCCCGCGCCAGCGGGAGAGCCGCGCGTGCGTCTGTACTCGGTCAATTACGACCAGCGCAGCGCCTTTGCGCTGGACGACATCGCCCGCAGCGAAAGCGAGCGCTGGAGCAACTACATCCGGGGCGTGCTGTGGGTGCTGGCGGGCGAGGGTCGCATCCTGACCGGGTTTGACGCCGTCGTCGCCGGGGACGTGCCGCTCGCGGCGGGCTTGAGTTCGTCCGCCGCGCTGGAAGTCGCCGCGCTGGAGCTTTGCGACGCGCTTTACGGCCTGGGGCTGAGCCAGAAGCAGAAAGCCCTGCTGGGCCAGCGCGCCGAGAACCGGTTCGTGGGTGTGCAGTGCGGCATCATGGACCAGTTGATCGCGGCGACGGGCGTGGCCGGTCATGCCGTGCTCATCGACTGCCGCTCACTGGAAGGGGACGCCGTGCCGCTGCCGAAGGATGTGTCGGTGGTGGTGGTCAATTCGATGGTGAAGCGCGGCCTGGTGGACAGCGCCTACAACGAGCGCCGCCAACAATGCGAGGAAGCCGCGCGCCGACTCGGCGTCCCGGCGCTGCGCGATGTGACGCGCGAGGCCTTCGCCCGGCGCGCCGACTCGCTGCCGCCGGTGGTGCGCAAGCGCGCCCGGCACGTGGTCGAGGAAAACGACCGCACCCTGCGCGCGGCGGCGGCGCTCCGCGAGGGCAATCTGGCGACGGTTGGCGCGCTGTTCAACGAGTCGCACACGAGCCTGCGCGATCTGTTCGAGGTCACCGTGCCCGCGCTGGACACACTGGTCGCGCTGGCGCAGGGGCAACCGGGCTGCTACGGCTCGCGCATGACCGGCGGCGGCTTCGGCGGCTGCACGGTCTCGCTGGTGGCGGACGACGCCGCGCGCGCGTTCGTCGAAAAGGTCGCCGCCGGCTATGAAGCGGCGACCGGCACGCGGCCTGATGTGTACGTGTGCCGCGCCGCCGCCGGCAGCGGCGCGCGGGCGCTTTGATGAAGAGCAACCATGTCTGGGTTTCGCTACGACGCAGCCTTGCTTGAGCGCTTCCCCGCCATTCGCGGCGGCGTGATCCTGGCGCGCGGGGTGCAGAACGGCCCCACGCCGCCTGACCTGCTGGAAGCCTTCGCCGCCGAGCAACGCGCCACGCTCGCGCGCCTGGGCGACACGCCGCTCTCAGAGGTGCCGAGCCTGGAGGCCTGGCGGCGGGCCTTCAGCGTGTTCGGCGTCAAGCCGACGCAGTACCGCAGCGCCGCCGAGGCGCTCCTCCGCCGCCTGACCAAGAAGGGCGACATCCCCAGTATCAACCTGCTCGTCGATCTGGCGAATCTGGTGAGCATCCGCTATGCATTGCCCGTCGCCGTCTTCGACGCGCGCGATGTGACGGGGGTGGTCACGGTGCGGTTTGCGACCGGCGACGAGCGCTTCACCGATCTGGGCACGGACGAGGTTGTGCACCCCGAACCCGGCGAGGTGATCTTCGTCGATGACGCCGGCCTGGTGAGCGCGCGCCGCTGGTGCTGGCGGCAGAGCGATCAAAGCGCCGCGCGCGAGTCCACTACCGAGGCGCTGGTCACGGTCGAGGGGCACCACGCGAGCGCGGAGAAGGATGTGCAGGCCGCGCTCGACGATCTGGTCAAGCTGATTACGCATTACGCCGGGGGTGAACTACAGGCGGCGGTGCTGTCGCCGGCGAGGCCGGCGTTGATGCGCAATCAGAGCTGAGAGGATGGCGATTCCCTGTCGGTTATTCGCCGTCAGCCAGCTCATACGGCCCAAACACGTGCGGCAGCGTCGAGGCTTCGGAGTCTACCGGCGGCTCAACCACCGCCATGAGCGGGACCGTATCCTCCAGGGGCGTCTCGGCAACCGGCAGCGCCACCGTGAAGGTGCTGCCCTCGCCCTCACCGCTCGCCGCCTTGATGTAGCCGCCGTGCGCCTCGACCACCGACTTCGCCACGTACAACCCCTGCCCCAGCCCGCGCGGGTCGAGCAGCGCGCCGTCAGGGGCGCGCGCCTCGCCGCGATAAAAACGCTCGAAGACGTGCGGCAGGTCCTTCGGAAGGATGCCCACCCCCGTGTCGGAGACTTCCAGCAGCGCGCGCCCGTCGCGCACCTGCCCGCAGCGCACCACGATCTCCCCGCCGGGCAGGGTGTACTTGAGGGCGTTGTCGATCAGGTGGCCGATGGCCCACTTCAAGCGCGCCTCGTCGCCGGCTATCTCCAGCCTGGGCTGAGTGACAAACACGTGAAGCTCCAGCCCGGCTTTCCGGATGCGCCCCTCCACGCCGCGCAGCACGTCCCACACCAGGTCGGCCAGCGGCAGCGGGTCCTTGCGCACCGCGAACGTGCCCGCGCCCATCTCCGAGAGGTCGAGCAGTTCGATGATCATCCGGTCGAGCACGGCGGCGTTGCGGCTGATGGCCTCAAGGAACTGGCGCTTGGGCGGCATGTCCGCCGGCGTGTGGAGCAGCACATCGCTGAAGCCTTTGATGACCGTCAGCGGGGTACGCAACTCATGGGAAATCTGCGAGACGAATTCGTCCTTCAGCCGCTCGGTGAGCGCCTCGCGCGTCACATCGCGGAGCACAATCACCGTGCCAATGCGCGCCCCGGCCTTGTCCGCGACGGCGGCGGCGGTCGCGCCGAGGATGCGGTCGTTGACCTGCACACGCCGCGGCTCGCCGAGGGGTTGCATCTCGCCGTCGATCTGCGCCAGCGCGCGGTATTCTTCAAAGAGCCGCGCCAGGTCGCTTCTCCAGAACGCCTTCTGGCTGCCGAGCAGGCGCTTGGCGGCGGCGTTCATCATGATGACCCGCCCGTCGAGGCCCTGCACGACCACGCCCTCGGACAGGCTGTTGAGAATGGCGTTGGCGCGGATCGCCGCCGCATCCCCCCTGGCGCGGGCAGGCGTCTCGCCGGCGTCGTGATAGAGACGGCTGAACAGGCGTTCGACGCCGCGCGCCAGGCTGCCGAGCCAGTGGCCGGACCGGTTGAGAGCATCCTCGCCCATTGGTTGACCCTTCGCTCTATTTCTTTAACAGAACTGATTCAAACTTTTGCCAACAGCTGGCCGTGCTAAGCGTTTCTCTACCTCACCCCCGTCTCGCCTGCGGCTCGACACCCCCTCTCC
>DAOTXU010000076.1:0-2643 GCA_034435135.1 Anaerolineae bacterium
TGATTAAGTTTTCTAGAGTACATCATCTTGACAAGGATAGTTTTAGCATATATACTGTTAGCCGAAAGGAGAGCAAATGAATGGTATAGTGGCTGTAGAGCCTTCGCAAATCGCGACGGTGCAAGAGGAGGTCGTGATGACCGATGTTTGCAACCGCCTCGCCGAAGTGCTCTCCAAGAAAGGAATGTCTTTGAAAGACCTGGAGCGCCGAACTTGGGAAATCGGAAATCCTGTCTCGTACCAAGCGCTTCAGGCCATCTATCACAATCGGGTGACGATGATGAAGCTCCGCGTGATGCGCGCCATCTGCGAGGCGACTGACACACCGATTGAGAAGATGTTTTACTTTCCAGGACAGTCCGACAATGGCAAAGACGCAGCGGGAGGCGGCTAAGAAAGCGAAACGGCCTCGCTTTCACGAGGCCGCCTCTTTGTGTCCCTGCCAGTGTATAATTACCAACAGAGACATTCGCATTGAGCCGCCCGCCGCGTCGCCGGCAAGCTGATCGGCGGGGAAGCCCCCAACACACCGCCCAGGAGGGCGGAGAGTTGTCGCTGTTATGATGCCTTTCTCAGACCGCCCGATCCGAATGCCCACCTTCGTTTGGACACGCGGAGCTGGTCGTTGCAGGCGGTCGGGCGGCCTGAGGAGGGCGTCAACGTAGACGCTCCAGCACCTTAACAACTGAGAGGCGACGGTCGGAATTGAACCGACGAATGAGGGTTTTGCAGACCCTTATCTCACTCGTTTGCGCTATTTGCATCGTCTCCGTGCGCGCGCCGCTCGACTGTTTTGCGCAGGTTCTCTGGTGTGGACTTGTAGTAGAAATTCCACGTCGTGGACGCGCTTGAGTGACCCATCTGCGCCTGGGTTTCCGTGATAGGCACGCCGTTCTTCGCAGCCCATATGCCCCAGGCGTGGCGGAACTTGTGCGCACTGTATAAAACCACACCTGCTCGTTCACCCAGCCGCCGCATGGCGCCGAATAGGGACATATAGGCAAGGCGTTCGCCATTGTCCAGGCATGTAAACACGTAGCCGTGATCGCCGCCAGGTAGCTGTTCAACCAGCTTCGCACGTTCCTCCAGCCAGGCGCACAGTGCCTCGTACAGGGTGTCAGGCATGAATACCGTTCGCAGCTGGTTCCCCTTGATCTCGCACGTTGTGATCGTTTCCTCTTCCGGGCAGATGCCCTCTACGCGCAGGTTCCACGCCGCGCCCAGCCGCAGCGCAGTGCATTTGAAGAACATCACCAGCGCGTAGTCGCGGGCATTGAGGCAGGCAGCCAGCATTCTCTCGATATCCTCGTCAGAGATGGCCTTACCCGTGTCAAGCGGGCCGGATTTGACGACCTGCACCTTGTACTTAACCGGGGACGTTGACCGGTACTCATACTCAACGAGCCAATTGAAGAAGGTCCTGATAATGCATTTGTACTTCTCCTTCGTGGCGCCCGACAGATTGGGCCGAAGTAGCATACCCAGAGCGTAGTTGAGATCGCGCGGCGTGATGGTTCGCACATCCGTGTCCGGACCGAGGGTCTGGATGAGTTTCTCAAGAACAGTAGCGTACATCTTGCGCGTGATGAGGCGGTGGTCGATGCACAAGAACTCGTAGTAGTCATCCAATGCTTGACGAAGACTTACTTCACCCATTAGGGTCGATCCTTTCTCAGATTTGAGCGTAGCACGAGTTCGTCAAAAGCGTTCCGATCTTTTTCTAGAGAGGCCAACCATGGACGAGAAAACGCGCAAACGGGTCTCAACCTGCGCCATCATTGCCATCGTCGTGCTCATGATCTTGTTCTTTTCCATGCTCCTTTGCCTCTGGACCCAGTTACCAGGAGTCGCCTATGGATTCGGTCTTACTTGAACTGTTGCTCACGGGCGTGCTCATTACCGGCGCGTCCGCCGCCACCATCGGTACGCTCGGCTGGCTGATGTCGCGCTGGCTGCCGGGTGCACCGACGATCACCACCCACATCAGCGCCGACAACGGCGGGAACAACCACGTCACCGGTATGATCGCGCCCGGCGCGGCCACCGTCGTCCAGGCGCCGCCGGCGGCGCTCACCACCGGGGAAGTGGATGCGCTGGAACGGCTGGCCGGCAACCTGTCCACCATCGACGCCGCCGCCGAGGTGCTGCGCGAGATCGTGGACGCGGCGCGCAGGCAGCGCTTCACCGACGACCAGGTGGCGCACGTGCGCGATCTGGTGAGCGTGATCCGCATCAGCAGCGGCAACGGGCGCGGCATCATCGTCAGGGAGCGGTGGCGGCGCAAGCCGACGACGCGCGACGAGATCGTGGCGGCGCTGAAGGCCGAGGTGTGGCGGGAAGCCCAGAACCTGTGGCCACTCAATGGTGCTGCTCCCCTTGAGCAACCCTGTGGGCCTGGCGTCAATGCTGGTGGTGATGAGCTAAAGGAAAACTAACTGGGAAAGGTGCAAGAGCTATGCCGGCAGAGGTCAATCGGCATAACAAACGCATAACAGATTCTAGTAACATGCCGGTGCCAGCCCACGCGGCGGCGACGGTTGATCTTCGGCTGGGCCCCAGCGGCGGTTGTCCTTGAGGGGGTCGGGGACCAGACTGCCGGTGGTAAACAGCGCTCGTCCCGCCCCCCGCGGCGGGCGGGGCGGG
>DAOTXU010000077.1:0-3288 GCA_034435135.1 Anaerolineae bacterium
CCCCCTGTCCGCATCGCTTCCCCCTACATTGTTGCATCGTCGTGCGGAACGGACAAGGGCTCCCTGCCGGCCGACGTTCGGCAGGCGGCGAGGGGGAAGCAGAGGTCTGGTGCAAAGCCTATGGACAACTCACCTGAGGGTGGCGCAGTCCTGTAGCGCGCGCGCTACGACCGCAAGCTGCGTATCGGTCAATTGCGGGAACATCGGCAGGCTCAGCACCTCGCGGGCGGCCTGCTCGGTGTGTGGGAGCGGCTCACCGGCCAGCCGCCCCTGGTACGCCGGCTGGAGGTGCACCGGCGCGGGGTAGTGAATCCCGGTGCCGACGCCCCGCGCTTGCAGGTGCGCGCGCAGCGTGTCCCGATGCGGCGTGCGCACCACGTACTGGTGGTACACGTGCACGGCGCCGGGCCGTACTGCCGGCAGAACCAGCCCCGTCGAGGCGAGCGCGCGGTCATACGCCGCCGCGAGCGCGCGCCGCCGCGCGTTCTCCCCATCGAGGTGGGGCAGCCGCGCCGCCAGGATCGCCGCCTGCAACTCGTCGAGACGCGAGTTGCCCCCCGGTATGGCGCTGATATAACGCTCACGCCAGCCGTACTGCCGCAGCAGCCGCGCCTGCCCGGCCAGTTCGGGGGCGTCCGTCACGATCATGCCGCCGTCGCCGAGCGCGGCCAGATTCTTGGTGGGGTAGAAGCTGAACGCTGCGATGTGCCCCCACGCGCCCAGCTTGCGGTCCAGCAGCGCCGCGCCATGGGCCTGCGCGCAGTCCTCGATCACGCGCAGGCCGTAGCGCCGGGCGATGTCGAGAATGGCGGGCATGTCGGCGGGGTGCCCGTACAGGTGCACCGGTATGACCGCCCTGGGGCGCGCGGCGGCGGTCTTGACCACGTCGCGCACGGCGTCTTGCAGGCAGTTGGGGTCCATCGTGTACGTCGCCGGGTCGATGTCCACCAGCACGGGCGTCGCGCCGCTGCGCTCGACCGCGACCACGGTCGCCACCGCCGTGTGCGAGACGGTAAACACCGCGTCGCCGGGACCAACCCCGCACGCGCGCAGGGCGATCTCCAGCGCGTCGGTGCCGTTGCCCACGCCGACTCCGTGCGCCACGCCCACGTAGGCGGCAAACGTCGCCTCGAACGCGGCCACCTCGCGCCCCAGGATGTACCACCCGCTGTCGAGGACGCGCGCAATCGCCGCATCGATCTCGACTTTGTGGGCCAGGTAGCCGGCTCGAGGATCGGTTTGAGGGATGGTCGGTGCGCTCATGCGGATAGTTGCCTCGCTTTCTCCGCAAATCCTTGCCGGAGGGTGGGCTTAAGCCCACTGTCCGGGGTCTAAGCCGCCGTGTGTCACCCGCCGCAACGGCGCGCCGGTTTGGGACGACGTTTCGCGCTTTATCCCGCCCCTGCCTGGGCCGGTAGTGAAAAAACTGTCGGCGTCACGGTCGGCGCGTTCGTGGGTGTGCGCGTCGGGCTGACCGGCACTGAGATGACGGTCGGTGTCTGCGTCGCCGCAGGCGTGGCGCTCGGCGTGCGCGTGGGGCTGGCGGGCAACGACATCACCGTTGGCGTCTGCGTCAGCGCAGGTGTAGCGGTCAGCGTGCGCGTGCGCGCGAGCGTCGGCAGGACCGCCGACGTGGGCGTCGCGGTCGGGGTGGCCGTCGGCGCTGGCGACGGGAGCACGAACGGGATGGTGCACTCATCAGGACCGGCCCCCTTCGACCGGCAACGCTGTTGCAGGCCGTAATCGATGTTTACCCTGTCCCAGCGCACCCCGCCGAACGCGGCGTCGGCGGCAAGCGGGCCGCTCACCCAGCGCTTCACCGACAGCCACGTGACGCGCTGGTAGAGCGGGATCAGCGGCGTCTCGCCCCGCGCGCCGAAGAAGTCCCGCTCGATCTGCGCGTACAGGTCGCGGCGCGCTGCCGTGTCCACCTCAACAGCAGCCTGCGCGATCAGGTCGTCAGCAGCGGAGCAAAGGCGGCGTGTGCGCGGTTCGGCTTCGCACCAAAGCAGGTCGCCGACCCAGTTGTGCTCGTCGGGATAGTCGCCCAGCCAGGCCAGCGTGAACAGGTGCGGTCGCCGGCTGGAAACGGTGGCGGGATCGGTGCGATCCAGCAGTTCCGGGAAGCGCGCCAGTTGGACCGTGAAGGCCTGCGCCTCGCAGCCCAACACCTCCTCCCACGACCGGAGCGCAAAATCCACCCACACGGCGGCGCTGTCATATGCCAGGATGGTCACGACCGGGAAGCCGAAGCACTCCGGGTAGCCGGCGGCGGCAAGCTGCTCGCGGGCGTACTCCGGGTCGTAGCCGAGGTCGGTCTCCGCGTCGAGATCAGGCGCGCCGAAGACGCCCGGCGGCGCCAGGTGCGTCAGCGGAATGCCGACCCCGCTGAGCGCCTGATCGACGAACGCCGCGCGGTCAATGGCGGCGGCGAAGGCGCGGCGCACGCGCGCGTCGTTGAAGGGGACCTTGTCGTGCGCAAAACCGATGTACCCCACACGCAGTTCGGGGATCAGCGCCGCCTCCGGGGGGCGCAGCCCGGCGAAGAGGAAGGCCGCCTCCTCGGCCGGCGGCAGGCGCGAGACATCGACCTTGTGCTCTAAGTACGAGGCGTAGCCGGCGTTCGCGTCGCGGACGATGGTGAAGATCACGCGCTCGACGTTGCCGGGGCCGTTCAGGTCGGCGGGGAGGTGGCCGTTGGCGCGCAGCAGTTCCACGCGGTGGTTGGGTTCGTAGGCGCTGAGGACGAACGGTCCCGTGCTGACCAGGTTGCCGGGAAGCGTCCAGCCGTCCCCGCGCCGGCGAATCTCGTCGAGCGGGACCGGGCGCAGGGTCGGCGTGACCGAGAGGAACCAGGCCGCCGGCGCGCGCGTCTGAATGACCAGTGTATCGGGCGCAGGGGCGCTCGCCCTCACCTGCGCGAGGGCGTCAGGGGTGACCGCCTCCCGCGCCATCCGGCCAACGGCGTCGCAGCCCTCGATGGCGGACGCCAGCAGCGCGGCGGTGGACTGGACCGAGCCGGCCACACACGCACGCCGGATGCCGTCCACAAAGTCCTGCGCCGCCACCCGGCGCACGCGCGCGGTGACATGGCTGGCAGGGTCATAGTGTACCCAGAACACGTCGTCGCGCAGCGTGAATGTGAACGTCTGCGCATCGTCCGAGATGGTCCAGTCGCGCGCAAGCTCTGGGACCACCGCGCCGGCCTCCGGGTCGTAGCGAGTCAGGCTGAGGAACAGGTTCTCGACCAGTTCGGCAGAGGTCGGGTCGGCGGCGGCGTTGGGGTCC
>DAOTXU010000078.1:0-5914 GCA_034435135.1 Anaerolineae bacterium
ACTTGCAGGGGCACAGCATGGGCTACCCGCAGTGCTGTGCCCCTGCTCTTGGCTTACACTGAACTGATTCAAACTTACGCCAACAGCTGGCCGTGCTAAGGCCTTTCTCTACCTCACCCCCGTCTCGCCTGCGTCTCGACGCCCCCTCTCCGCTTGCGGCTATAGTCCGGCGTAGCCGGGAGAGGGGGACGGGGGGTGAGGTGTCCGCCAACACGACAAGCGCCACACGCACTGCGGTCGTTGGCTCAAAAGCTTGAAGCACTTCACTGTTAAAACCCAACACGCGCACACGGAGCATCTCCCGACGGATCGATGGCGCTTGCCGCTGATACCATCATAACATGACCCACGTCCGGCCCGCACAAAAAAAACCGGGCGGACCTGCTGAACACGGCCCGCCCGGTGAGATTGCCTGTCGTTCTATGGGCAAGGCGTCCCCTGCCGCTATTGGTGCCGGTGCACCACCCTCTGTCCCTCCCAGCCGACGGGGTACAGCGCGATGTCGAGCGCCATCCACAGCCGCCGGGCGTCCTCGGCGTGCAGACGCGCCGCCCAATTCCGCGCCCCCGCAGTGCCGGAAATCTCGACCAACCCATCCGGTGTCGTGGCGGCGGCCACCTCCGACGTGATCGTAGGGGCATCAGGGCTGCGCAGCGGGGTGGTTGCGGCTAACGCCATCACCATATGCGCTTTATCGGGGAAGAGCATCTTGGTCAACTGAATCCACAGCAGGTGCGCGGCGCGCCGCGAGAGCACGCGCGTCCATTTGTCCTGTTCGCCTGCGCCGCCGATGACAATGGCCTCGCCGTGCGGTTTGCGGTTGACAAACACGTCGGTGGTCATGCCGTACTCGGTCAGTTGCGGCGTCCCTGTCATCATAGTGCCCATCCTTTGATCGGCTGTAGACCCAGGCGCCTAAACATCAAACACCAGCGTCGCTTCGAAGCCGTCTGCACGCCGGAGCACCGCCAGGTTGTGGAAGGTCACGGCCTTGATGTGCTTCTTGACCTCCGCTATCGGCCCGCCGCGTATCTCGGCGTGCAGGGTCGTCGGCGTCGTCTGCAACTGGTACTCCACGAAAACCAGCTCTTCCTGCTCCATGAAATAGACCAACTCGCTCAGCCAATCCACCAATAACGTCTCTACATCCAACGCTTCCAGCGCAACCCGGCGCATCACGGGGTTGCCCGTGTCCGCCGCCGCCCCTGCGAGCGCGATCATCCCCCGCGCCGCGTTCGCAAACAGATCGTCCAGCGTCGCCCCGCGCACGCGGAGCGCATAGTCTGCCGTGTGCGCGATTTCTTCAAAGGGCAGGTTGCTCACCCGTCGCGTCACACCACCTCTAATGTACCCGCGTCGCCTTCGATGACCTCACCGACGGCCCAGCCCTGCACCCCGCGCGCCTCCAGTTCGCCCCGCAAGGCGGCCTCATCGGCGGCGACCGCCAGCAGCAAGCCCCCGGAGGTCTGCGGGTCAAACAGCAGCAGTTGCACGGTCCGGTCCACGCGCGCCCCGAACGTCACCCAGGGGCCGAAGAAATCCAGGTTGCGGCCCATGCCGCCGGCGAAGAGGTTCGCCTCCCCGTAGCGCAGCGCGCCGGGCAGCCAGGGCATCGCGTCGGCCCAGAAGCGGAAGCTCACCCCACCCAGGTGCGCCATCTCGTGCGCGTGCCCCAACAGGCCAAAGCCGGTGATATCGGTGGCTGCGCACACGCCGGCGGCCTGCGCGGCCTGCGCCGCGCCCCGGTTCAGCCGGACCATGCTCGCCACCGCCGCCGCCACATCCGCAGGATCGGCTCGCTGGTTCTTGAGCGCGGTCGTGACCACGCCCGTGCCCAGCGGCTTGGTCAACACCAGGCGGTCGCCGGGGCGCGCCCCGCTCTTTGCCATGATGCGGTCGGGGTGCACCAGGCCGGTCACGGCCAGCCCGTACTTTGGCTCGCGGTCCGTGATGGTGTGTCCTCCAGCGACGACCCCGCCGGCCTCGCGCACCTTCTCCGCGCCGCCGCGCAAAATCTCGCTCAGGATGTTAAGGTCCAGGTCGTCAGGGAAGGCCACCAGGTTGATGGCGAAGAGCACCTCCCCACCCATCGCGTACACGTCGCTCATCGCGTTGGCCGCCGCAATCGCCCCATACGCATACGGGTCATCCACCACCGGCGGGAAAAAGTCGGTCGTGGAGATCACCGCCTGCGCGTCGTTGAGGCGATACACCGCCGCGTCGTCGGGCGCGGTGAGGCCCACCAGCAGCGCCGGGAAGTCTTGCGCGCGATAGGTCTCGGCTATAGGGCGCAACACGTGCGCCAGGGCCTCAGGCCCCATTTTGGACGCTCACCCCGCACAGCTTGCCAGCGCGGTGAGCCGGATTTCTTCCCTAGTCACGTGTTGACCTCTGGTTCCGCGATACGGCCATGCGGGGGTCTGTTACGTACAGTATAAGGGACGACCACTCTGGCGACAAGATGAATCATCAACTCTCAACAGTTCTTTGACAATTTACGGTGAAGTTTTTCACAATTTTCATCGATTTACCGCGATTATTGAGGTCATTTTATCAGCTTTGGGTAAGCAGCGCGTAAAAAATCGCTTTGACAAAACTGTCTTATAGCCATACCTTAACGATATTACAACCACCCAACCCAGACGCACGCCCTTTGCCCGCGCCGTGCGCCCCGCTGTATAATCCCTGCCGATGGGCAAGAACCGACTTACCCGCCTGGAAGAGCGCATCGAGCGCCTGGTCGAGGGCAGCTTCTCGCGGTTGTTCGCCGGGCACCTGCAAGCGCGCCAGGTCGCCATCCAGCTTGCGCGCGCCCTGGAAGACAACGCGCGCACCCCTCCCGGCCAGAAGCGCCCGGTCGCCCCCGACACCTACACTGTCTTCATCCACCCTGATGACTACGCCGCCTTGATCCAGGCCCAGCCCGACCTGGCCTCCGCCCTGGGCACCCACCTGGTCGATCTGGCGGCGCGCTCCGGCATGACCGTGTCGCGCTTCCCCGCGGTGACACTATCGCCCAGCGTCAGCGTGCCCCGGCACACGGTGCGTGTGGCCGCCGAGTTTGCCGCCCCGCCGGTCAGCACCGCGTTGATGGTCTCCGGTGTGGATGCGCACGGCGCGGCGCAGGCGCCGCCGCTTAACGCCTGCCTGATTATCGAAGGGGACCGCACGATCCCGCTCACCCAGCCGGTCGTCAACATTGGCCGCCGCCTGGACAGCCACGTCGTCCTCGACGACGCGCGCGTCTCGCGCCGGCACGCCCAACTGCAACTCCGCCAGGGCCGCTACGTGCTGTTTGACCTCGGTTCCAGCGGCGGCACCGCCGTCAACGGCCAGGCGGTTGAGGAGTGCATTCTCCGGCATGGCGACCGGATTTCGTTCGGCGGGGTCACGACGGTTTACCTCGAAAGCGCGCCCGACCGATCCGGCCACGATACCCAGGTCAACAAGCCGCCCCTATGAGCGAAGAACTCTTGTTTGCGCTGCGCGCGCTCGCCGTCATGTTCCTATACGCATTTCTCGGCGGCCTGTTTTACCTGCTCTGGCGCGATAACCGCGCCGCCGCCCGCCAGAGCGCGGCGCAACAGCGGCCCTACGGTCGACTGGTGGTCGTGAACGCGCCTGACGGCCACCCTCCCGAAAAGACTGCTTTTCCGCTGTATGCGCTCACCACGCTGGGACGCGCGCTCACCAACTCCGTCGTCGTGCCCGACACCTACGCTAGCTACGAGCACGCCACGCTCACCCTGCGCGGCGGGCGGTGGTGGCTGCAAGATCAAAACAGCTCCAACGGCACGACGCTCAACGGACAGCCAGTCACCGAGCCGACCGTGATTGCCGCAGGGGACATTATCGGGGTCGGGCGGACTCAATTTCGCCTGGAGTTGGATTGAAGGGGTATGGGTTAATGAAGAATAGGGGCAAGGCATACTTCGCCCCTACTCAAATGTGGCGGCCCAGCCGTTACTTGCCGATGGCCTCCCTAATAAGCTTCACAACGTTGTCCATCTCAACCGGCTTGAGCATGGTGTGCGTCGCGCCAGCGGCCTGCGACGATTCGAGGAAGTAGGGGTAGGCCGTAATCACGATGATAGGTAGCTCCGCCCACTTCAGTTTTTTTCGCACGTGATCGATCACCGCCGTGCCGGACACTTCGGGCATGGCGATGTCCAGCAACACGGCGTCGGGGCGCTGTTTCTTGAGCGCGTCAATGGCTTGCGCGCCATTGCCAGCTTCCAGCGTCTCGAAGCCGGCCGCCTGAAACACCCGCTTGTACAGGCGACGCAGGTCGCTGTCGTCCTCAACCAGCAACACAATTTGAGGCATACTGTCCCTCCGCGCCGTCACAGGTTTGACTCGCAGTATACACGAACATGCGCGTTTGCGGTAGTCGCCCGGTGTGGTACCATCGTGGGCATTACCTCTCAATCCTCGCGCCACGTACTCTTGAGGAGGAGGCTTGCATGGACCTGGGCCTTAAAGGCAAACGAGCGCTTGTCGCCGCCGCCAGTCGTGGGCTGGGCGCCGCAACCGTGCGCCGGCTCTCTCTGGAGGGCGCATGGGTCGCCATCTGCGCCCGTGACAAGGCGCGACTGGCGCACACCGCCGACGTCATCAGCAAGGAAAGCGGCAACCCGGTTTACCCCTTCGTCGCCGATCTCACCAAGCCGGGCCAAATCGCCCCGATAGTCGAAGGCGCGGCCAAGACCCTGGGTGGGCTGGACATTCTGGTCACGAACGCGGGCGGCCCGCCAGCCGGGACGTTCGACAGTGTGCCGCTCGACGCCTGGCCCGCCGCCGTCGAACTGACCTTCCTCTCCGTCGTGCGCCTGATCCACGCGGCGCTGCCCTATTTGCGCAAGTCCAGCAGCCCTGCAATCCTCACCATCACGTCGCTGAGCGTCAAGCAACCGGTGGCGAACCTGGTCCTCTCCAACGCGGTGCGAATCGCCGTCGTGGGCCTCACCAAAGCGCTGGCCGAGGAGCTTGGCCCGGAGGGTATCCGCGTCAACAGCATCCTGCCGGGGTGGACCCGCACGGAGCGCGTCGAGGAGCTGCTCAAGGCCAGCATGGAGCGCAACGGCACCACGCGCGAGCAGGAGATCGCCGTGCGCGTCGGCAACACGCCGCTGCGCCGCATGGGGGAGCCGGAGGAATTCGCCAATGTGGCCGCCTTCCTGGTCTCGCCGGCGGCGAGCTACGTGCATGGGGCGATGGTCCCGGTGGACGGCGGCGCGATCAAGGCGACGCTGTAGGAAACCTCATCCACACCTTGAGAGCTGTTCGCAATGGCAAAGCAGAGGGTAGAAGCGCGCACCCGCGACGCCGTAGAGGAAGTCATCCGCAGGGCGCGCAAGAAAGAGGATGCCCCTGACCTGAGCACGGCGAACCTGGCCGGCGTGGACCTCAGCGGCCTGACCTGCGCGACGCCGGCCTGAGCCGCGCCGATCTGAAAGCAGCGGACCTGCGCGGGGCCGACTTGCGCAAAGCGCGCCTCCGCAAAGCCGATCTGCGCCGCGCCGACCTGCGTGGGGCCGCGCTGCGCGAGGCCAACCTGCGCGCAGCCAACTTAAGAGCCGCCTCGATGATCGGCGCGGACCTGCGCGCAGCCAACCTCAGGGGCGCGAACCTGAGCCGCGCCGACCTGCGCGACGCGAACCTCAAAGGCGCGAAACTGAAGGGCGCCAGTCTGCGCAAGACGCAGTTGAAGGACGCCATCGTGCCCGACGGTGTGGCCTACGACCCTGGTATGGACTTGTCGGCGTACCGCTGAGCGGACTCAGAATGTGTTTGAAAAGGTCGCCCTTGCTTCCCCTCACCCCTAAATCCCCTCTCCCCTTGTGGGAGAGGGGATTATAAACCCAGATTTGGGGTATCTTTGCCCCCTCTCCCGTCATACGGGAGAGGGGGACAG
>DAOTXU010000079.1:0-2250 GCA_034435135.1 Anaerolineae bacterium
CGGCTGGACGCTGTGTCCTTTTCACGAGGACGAACGCCCGTCGCTGCGCGTGGACGAGCGGCATGGGCGGGCGGTGTGCTACGTGTGCGCGCCGCAGAACCAGCGGTTGCGCTTCGCCACGTTCGACGCCTTCGAGTTCGTGGCGCAGGCGCGCTTCGGCGGCGACAAGAAGGTCGCCACGCACGTGCTGGCGGAGGAGCTTTTCGCGCCTGCGGCGGCGCCGTGATGCGCCGGGCCGACCTCTGCCCGCACAGAGGCATAGAGAGGGGAAGAACCAGCAAGAACGCCGGGCGCGTATGCGCGCGCCCGACGCGGCTGCTGTGTCTCTTCCCCTCTTGCGTTTGTTCGGGGGCCTGTGTCCTGTTTTATAACATCGTCACCCCTCTGTTTACCAACATCGTAACCCCCTCCTGGAGTCATAGAACGCAGACAGATGTCAGTCACTTCGGCTCTCCCGCCGCTCCCCGGCTTACGCGGGACGCCCCATTTTCCTCTCGCCCCCTTTACACTTTCAGCAACGCCCTGGGTGCAGTGGGGAGAGTGGGCGATGATGGAGGAACAAGCCTATGCCGACCGCACGCGGTTGCGGCAACTGCTGCGTGAACACCCGGAGTGGACCCGGCGCCAGTTCATGGAAGCCACCGGGCGCTCCGAAGCCTGGGTGAAGAAGTGGCGCAAACGCCTGAAGGCGGCGGCTCCCGACGATGAAACCGTGCTTCACGGCCGCGCGCGCGCCCCACCATCCCCCCAAGGCGGTCGATCCGGCAGTGGTGGCGCGCATCCTGGAAATCCGCGACCACCCGCCGGAGCACTTGCAGCGCATCCCCGGTCCGAAGGCGATCCTCTACTACCTGCACAAGGATGAGGCGCTTCGGCAAAGCGGCCTTGCACTGCCTACCTCGACGCGCACGATCTGGGCAATCCTGGACCGGCATGGGCGTATCGCGCGCGCCCCGGACGCGCACCATGAGTTGCTGGAACGCCCGGCGCCGCTGGTATCCTGGGCGCTGGACTTCAAGGACATCACCACCGTGCCCCCTATCCCCGAAGGCCGGCGACAACACGGGGTGGAATGTCTCAACATCCTCGACATAGGCACCTCGATCTTGTTGGGTGCGGTGGTGCGGGACGATTTCACCGGGGAGTGGGCAATCTGGGCCGCCGTCGAGGTGCTGCGGCAATACGGCCTGCCAGCGGTGGCGACGTTTGACCGCGACCCGCGCTTCGTGGGCAGCTGGAGTGGGCGCGATTTCCCGGCGCCGTTCGTGCGCTTCTGGCTGTGCCTGGGGGTGCGGGTCAACATCTGCCCGCCGCATCGTCCCGACAAGAACCCCTTCGTCGAGCGTTACCACGGCAGTTACGAGGCTGAATGCCTGGCCGTGCACCGCCCGCAGACCCTCGAGGCGGCCCAGGCGGTGACAGCGGCTTACCTGCACCACTACAACTGGGAGCGACCGAATCAGGCGCTCACCTGCGGCAACCGCCCGCCGCGCGTCGCCTTTCCCGTCCTGCCCCCACGCCCTCCGCTGCCCCTGCGGGTGGACCCGGATCGCTGGCTGGAAGCCATAGATGGGCAGCGCTACCGGCGGCGGGTCCAGCACAACGGCAGCATCCAGATGGATCACCGCCGCTACTACGTGAAGGCGCAGCTCGCCGGGCAGGAGGTGACCGTCAAGATCGACGCCTCCCGGCGCGAGCTGGTGATCGAGCACCACGGGCAGCCGGTGAAGCGGGTCCCAATCAAGGGGTTGTATCACGGCGAGCTGGACTTTGCCGATTACTTCGAGCTGATCCGGGCGGAAGCGCGGGAGCATTGGCGGCGGATGCAGCGCCAGCGTCTCCTGGTGAGGGGATGAGCGCGCAAGGTGGGTAAGGGTGGTCATGACGATCATCTGTCTGCGTTCTATGACTCCAGGAGGGGGTTACGATGTTGGTAAACAGAGGGGTGACGATGTTATAAAACAGGACAGGCCTGCCTGGGGACGGGTTCCCACCCCAGGCAGGCGTCTGAAGCCCTCTCTTCTCTGCGTGAGCACCGCGCGGGACGCTTCTGTCTCGTGCGTGTTCTGGGACCTTCCCCGGCGTGCGCGCGCTCGCGCGCTCCGGGGGCATAGACGCATAGAGGAGAGGCAAATGACCAACACACTTCAACCCGACGCGGCGGTCCTCAACGGGACCGAAGTCGCCGTGTACCGCTACGGCAACGGCCTGAGCCGCCTGGTGGAGTTGGGGGAGAAGCTCTGCCCGGCC
>DAOTXU010000080.1:0-11746 GCA_034435135.1 Anaerolineae bacterium
GGCTTCGTTGCGCGCGGTCGGCTCGCAGTCGGCCTCGGTCACCGCCACCGCGCGCGTCAGTACCGCTCTGCAGAGCGCCTCAAAGTCCGCAGGTGGGTTCTCCTGGGCGGTCGCCGGCGTCAACGCCACAAGCACGAGAACACCCAATACGATCCACCTAAAAGCCCGTAATTGGGTCATCTTCGTCCTTTATTGATGGCAACACAAACTCTCTGAACGTTCCGGTCCGTTCAGAAGGAAGGCATCCCCATAATTTTAACATATATTATAGGCGATCTTAGCTCAGTTTCCTATCCGACTTTGGTACGATTATTGTTCGGGTTTTCTTAGAGATGGCAGCTCAAGCCCTGGTTCGGGGCTTTTGGAAGAGGTCCGCAGGGCCGTGTTGCCGCCGCGTCGCGCCCACCCTGGCAGGGTGACGATGACTCCCGCGATCAGCGCCGCCAGCAGCGAAAGCGCGAACGGTTGCGCGAGGTCGGTATCGCCAACATAGGCCAGGTAAATGAGCGGGTCGTGCTGGCTGAACCCGGAGGCCATATAGATAACCCACGAGAGGAACAGCGCCAGAAACACGCCGCCTGCGCCAAGCGCGATCCGCAGCCGGGCAGGGCGCGTGAACGCCTGACCCCACGCGAACCCCAGCACCCAGATCAGCGCGCCCAGCGGCATCGCCCAACCCTGCGGGACGAACTTCTGGAAGAGGTAGGTGTACAGGAAAAAGCCGAGCCACGCCAGCGCAAAGCCCGGCGCGACTCCGACAGCCAGCCGGAGCCACGGCGCGAGCGCCCGCCAGCGCCCCACAATCACCTGGGTCAGCCCCACACCCAGGCCCACGCTCAGCCCCAGGATCAGGCCGGCGTTCACGCTGTCGGTGATGCGGAACGTCGGCACATACTCGTTGTAGGGCGTGAGCGCAAAGTGAACCGCTCCCAGGCTCAGCCCGCACCCGGCCCCTGCCGCCGCCAGCCACAAAAGCGCCTGCTGCCATTCGGCGCGAAGCTGCCACCAGAGCACGGTCAGCAAGGTGACCGCGCGGGGGCGCAGCGGGGTCTCGCGCGGCATGTGATCGACCGCGTTGCGCACGTTCGCCAGCGCATGGCGGGTGCGCGCGTGGCGCGAGTCCGTTGAGCTGGCCTTGAAGACATCGAGCAGGTAGCGCACCGCGGTCAGGCTGCGCGCCCGCCCGATAAGCGCTGCCGCCTCGTCGGCGTGCGCTGCGTCGCTCAGGGCCAGGTCGGCCAGCGCGCAATCCACCGTCGGCGTGAAGGCCACTTTGCGCCAGGCGCGCGGCGCGCCGCCGATCGCGCGCAGAAAGGCGAGCGCCTGGGCGCACCCTTGGGGGGCGCTCAGGATGGCCGCCACCCGGTCCAGGATGTCAGCAATCGGCTGCGTGGGGATGGTCCCCGGCCCCAGGGAAACGATCCGTTCCAGCAGGCGCGGCATGGTGTCGGCGTCGGCCTGGCGGAGCATATCCCAGCACGCCAGCAGGCGGTCGCCGGGGTCGGGCACGGCGTCCCACCAGTGGCGGATGTGATAGTCATGCAGCAACGCCGCGCGCAACATGAAGCGCGCGACGTCCTCAGTGACTTCGAGGCCGTACCCCTCCGCTTCACTGTAAAACTCATCGACGAGCACGAAATGCGTCACGCTCAGCCGGATGACCCCTTCGCTGCTCAGCCAATACTCAACTTCGCGCTGGAGCAGGCGTTGCGCTTCACGCGCCTGGACGCGCGCCGTGTCGATGCCGCCGGCGGTGTCGAGCAGCAGGGTGTCGTGCCAGTCGAGCGCCGCGCCCCAGGGGGCGATCTGCAAACCGCTCACGGACAGCGCTTCAGCGATGCGCTGCACGGCATCAGAGGCGTTTTCGGGGCGGAGGTGAGGGTCAACGTGAGTCAGCGAACGGAGCACATGCGCGACTACGCCGGGCAGCGCTTCGTTGAACTCCGCCGGGTCGGGCAGTTCGCCGCCGGTCTGCATCTGCACGACCGCCAGCGCAGCGGAGCCTTCAAAAGGCAGGCGCGCGCACAGGATTTCATAGAGCAGGATGCCGAAGCTGTACAGGTCTGACTTGTACGTGATGGGCCGCCCGTTGAGCTGCTCCGGCGACATGTACGGCAGCGTGCCGGTCCGCGAGTGCAGCACCAGGGTTTGTGTCTTGGTCTCGCGCGCCAGGCCGAAGTCGCCCAGATAGGGCCGGCCTTCCAGGTCAAGCAGGATGTTGCCGCTCTTCAGGTCGCGGTGCACGACGCCCTGCGCATGCACATAATCCAGGGCCGACGCGAGCGGGAGGGCCAGGCGCAACGCCTGCTCTGTGGAGAGGGGCGCGCGCTGCAACCGCGCCAACAGCGAGCCGCCGGCCATATAACGCATCACCAGGTAGCGGAAGCGCTCGGTTTCGCCGAAGTCGTATAAGGGGACGATGTTCGGGTGCTCAAGCTGGGCAATGGTCTGCGCTTCCTGCTCGAATTTGCGCGTGGAGAGCGGTTGAGTCTCAGGGCTGTCGAGGTCAATCAGCTTGATGGCGACGGTGCGGCTGAGCCGGTTGTCCCAGGCGGACCACACGTCGGCCTGACCGCCCCGGCCCAACCGTTCCACCAGCGCGTAGGGGCCGATCTGGTTGCCCGCGCCCGTCCCCGTGCGGGTGATAACCCTGGCTTCGCCCGCGCCCACTTCTTTCGTAATCATCGTTCGGTCAACCCCATCGACATGACGCGAAGCTGCCTGTGTCGCTTGTCATTTGGAGCATACCACAGCCGATGAGTCCGGGGCAAGCGCGCAGAGGCAGTATAATGATTAAGAGGGAGTTAAAACGCGGATGCCAGCGCCGGGCGTTGCGGGAGCGTTCCGGGTATACTGTCCGCAGAGCAGGCGAGGGGGAGGCGAGTATGAGGGTTGAAAAGAACCGGCGCGCGCTGGTGGTCTCCGGCGGCGGGGCGAAGGGCGTCTTTGAGGCGGGCGTGCTCTACGCCATGCACCGGGTCGGCTTCGTGGACTTCGACATCATAACCGGCGCGTCGGCGGGGTCGCTCAACGGCGGCTTCTTCGCCGAGTACGCGCTGCGCTGGAAAGAACTGATTCACAAGGGCGAAAGCCCTGAGGCGGCGCAGCGCGCGCTGGAGCCGATGATCGAGCGGCTGCTCTATATGTGGACGCACGTCACCGATTGGGGCGTGCTCAACTTCAACGAAGGGGCGGGCCTGCGCGCGATGGTCCGCGCCCTCTCCGACATCGAACTCTCGCTGCCGATGGCGCTCGGCGCGTGGTGGGCCTTGTCCACGCCGCGCGCGCGCTGGTTTCAAAAGCTGTTGGCCGAGGGCGCTTTGGGCGGGCGATTGGCGTTGCGCGCCCTGAAGGAGTTGGTTGAGGAGCTGGGGCCGGCGCAGACGTTCGCGTTGGGGCGCGACCTGCTCCGCCGCGCGCTGCGCCCGGACGCCGCCGGGTCGATGTGGGACGTCGCGCGGCCTTATCTCAGGCGCTACATCGCTCACCACGCCGGCCCCGACAGCTCCCTGTGGCGGGCGGTGGTGCCGGTCGATGCGATGCGCCGCGTCTTAACCTGCAACGCGCACCGCCTCGGCGCAGGGTTGGGGACGCACCCCGGCCCCCCGCGCCCGCTCATCAGCGCGGACCGCTGCCTCAGCGAGTACCGGCGTCACGGGCTGGACGTGCGCTTCACGCGCACCAACCTGCGCACGGGCTACCTGGAGATCTCCGCCTACGTGACGGTTGACGAGTTTGTTTACGACCTGGACGACCTGGCCGGCCACTACCGGCGCTTGCGCGAGGCCCACTCGCCGGTTGACTTCGTGGCGACGCGCGTGAGCCTGCCCGGCGACCCGCGCGTGGTGGACGCGGCCATCGCCAGCAGCGCGTACCCCGGCGTGGTGGAGCCGATCCAGTTGGACACCCTGTACCCCAAGCCGGACGCCGACGACGAGAGCGAGTCTGCACAATCTAACCGCTTGCTCCACCTGTTGGCGGGGCGCACCGCCAGCGATCCTTTCTCTTTTCGCAGATTGGGCGCTCAGGTAAGCGAGTTAGTGTCCCGGTCCAGGCGGGTCGGGGGCGCTTTGCTGGCAAACATGGCCATTCCCGCCCCTGCTGCTTTTACCGGGCAGTTGCTCCTCGTGAACAACCTGCTCCCCCTGAGGGGAGATCACTACATGGACGGCGGGGTGATCGACAACACGCCGACGCGCAGCGCCATCGACGCGGCGCGCGACGCGACCGTGCGCGGCGAGCCGGGCTTCCGCGACCTGGACGTGTTCGTGATTTTCCTGAGCAAGCTCCCGCGCGAAGCCCCGATCAGCGCTGCGGAGATGATCCAACAAACATTGGTCGAGATTGCGATGCGCGCGTTGTTGCTGCGCGGGCAGGCCAATAAGATCAGCGACGTGACCATGCAGGGCATCATCGGGCGGCTGCTGGGCCGGCTGCGTCAGCTGGATAACGACCTGGGCGCGGCGGTCGCGACGGTGGACGACCTGCTCGCGGGCGACCTGTCGCCGGAGACCAGAACAGCGCTGGAGGCGCTCCGCGACCGGTTGGCTGACGCGCGCAGCTACGACCTGCCGGCGCAGGACTGGGTGCGCACCGAGATGTACACCATCTTCCCGCCGGAGGTGCCGCTCAACACGGTGGCCTTTCACGAGCGCCTGGGCTTCAGCGCCGACGCCGCCGCGCGCGGGATCGCGCACGGGTGCGCCGTGACGTTGGAAAAGCTCTATGTCATACTGCGCCGCCGGGTCAGGGGCGAGGATGAGAAGGCCGCCGACGCGCACGAGCGCGACGCCTTCGCGCGGTTGCTGGCGCTCACCAACCAGCGCGAGGACGCGCCCCGCCGCCAACTGCCGGAGAACTGGCGCTGCGCCTTCTCCGATTGTGTGTTCTGGGCGGCGCACTGCGCGCACGGGGGATGGTGATGCCGGCTTATCTGCGCTGCCTGGCGAGCGCAAGCAGCACGGCTCCAACGCCGCCCGCCGACGCCAGCACGACCACCGCAATGAGAACAAAGGTCGTAACGGAAGAAGCGCGGCCAGGCGCTGGGGACGCTAGCGGCGCAGGAACCGGCGTGTCCGTGAACGTTGCAATCGGCTGAAGAGCGACGGCGGTTGCCGCCGGCGGGGGCGTGGGCGAGGCGGCGGGCGGTTCGGTGGGCGGGATGGTGGGTGTCGATGTGGGATCGGGATGGCGCAGCTTCAGTTGGTCGCCGGGGTGGATGACTGCGCTTTCCTCAAGACTGTTGAGCGCCAGCAGTTCGCCTACCGTCAACCCGTGCAGCGCGGCGATGGTCCACACGCTTTCCCCCTCCTGGACGATGTGCATGGCCGGCTTTGTCGGAAGCGGGGGAGGCGCCTGCCCTTCGCCCAGGCGGATGATGACCGCGTCGCCGGGGTGCAGGATCGCATTCTGGTCCAGGTGGTTGAGCGCGAGCAGTTCGTCCAGCGGCACGCCATAGCGGGCGGCGATGGCCCAGGCGGTCTGGCCCGGTTGCACCATGTGAATCACCGCGCCGTCTTCGCGCGGCGTGGCAAGCGTGATAGGAACCGCGACCACGGAAAGCGTGGCACCGCCCTCCGGCGGCGCGGTCGATTGTGGCGCGGGAGCATAGCGAGACGGGCTGCCGACGAGCAGCACGTAAACAATCTCCTCCTCGTTTGACGCGATGCCCGCGCCGATGTGTACATTGTCAGACAGCATGGTCTGGCGGTGGCCGTAACTGCCGGCCCATCCCTCGACCGCCCACTCGACCGTGTTCCAACCAAGCGTGGCCCCTGCGACGTTCTCGGAGACGTAGCCCTGGTAACCGGCGGCGGTCGCCCGGTCCTGCGGCATAGAGCCGCCTTCACCCTGGTGGCTGTGCTCATGGTTGACCGCCATCCAGGTGGCGTGGCGCTGCGCAGCGAGCATCAGGCTCTCATGGACTTGCAGCGTCGGCCTTCCGTGCGCAGCGCGGTAGGCGTTGACCGCTTGAACCAGGTCATCCGGGGATTCGGCTTGGGCGGCGGCAGTGGAGACGTGAAGTCCGGGGAGAAGCGCCAAACCGAGTAACACGGTTATGAGCGCCCGGTACATGCTGTTCTCTCCTTCCGACGCCCGCATTATAGCGTGGGTGAAGCGTTTCACGCACTAGATATTGGCCCGCAATGTGACCTGACCAGCCAACCTCCAACAGCGAAAAGGCCGGGCGCGCGCACCGCCACCCGGCCTTGAACGTTTCCATATGCGGTTGTCAACTCAGATAGTCGCGCAGGTTATGCGCCAGGCGTGGATGCCGCAGCCGCCGCAACGCCTCTTTCTCAAGCTGACGGATGCGCTCGCGGCTGAGGCCGAACTTGTTGGCGATCTCTTCCAGCGTGTGCGGCTCGCCCCCGCCGAGGCCGAAGCGCAGCCGGAGGATATGGCTCTGGCGCGGCGTTAGCTCGGAGAGCACCTCTTCGATGGTTTCCTGCAACAGGTGTTGCGTCGCCGAATCGACCGGGCTGGGCGAGTCCTGGTCTTCGATGAAATCGCCGAACTCGCTGTCGCCGTCGTCGCCCACCGGGCGCTCCAGCGCGATGGCGTGCTGGCTGGCGTCCATCATGCCCCGGATGTTCTCGGTCGGCAGTTCCATCTCGGCGGCGATCTCTTCAGGCGTGGGCCGCCGGCCCAGGCTTTGCTCCAACACCTGCGCGGTGCGGTACATCTGGCGGATGCGCTCGGTCATGTGCAGCGGGATACGGATCGTGCGCGTCTTCTGCGCGAGCGCGCGCGTGATGGCCTGGCGAATCCACCAGGTCGCGTAAGTGCTGAAGCGGTTGCCGCGCTTGTAGTCGTACTTGTCCACCGCGCGCATCAAGCCGACATTGCCCTCCTGGATCAGGTCGGGGAAGGGCAAGCCCTGGCCCATGTAGCGCTTGGCGATGCTGACCACCAAGCGCGTGTTGGCCCGGCCCAGATGCTCGCGCGCGGCCTGGCCGTCGGCGGCCAGCATCATCAGCTCGTCGCGGAGCCGCTGATTGCCGTTGATGCCCAGCGCATCCATCTCGACCAGTTGGTGGGCGGCTTCCTTGCCGATTTCAATCCGCTTGGCGAGTTCGATCTCTTCCTCTGCGGTCAGCAGCGGCTCGCGCGCCATCTGGCGGAAGTACAGCCCCACCGGGTCATCGGCGGACACGGCGTTGATATCGCCCATACCGTCATCGTGGCCGTTATCGCGTTCGGTCTCGTCTTCTTCGTGTGCAAAGTCTTCCAACGTTTCAGGCTCTTCGGGTTCTTCTTCTGGCGCGTCGCTCTGGCGCAGCTCGATGCCTAGCTCATCGAGTTCGTCCAACACGGCCTCGATAGCGTTAACGTCGTCCCGGTCTTCGTCCAGAAGCTCCAGCACGTCGTTGAACGTCACATACCCGCGCTGCTCGGCGCGGTTGAGCAATTCTTGAATCACTGGCGTCCCTTTGTCTGGCCCTCAAACAGGCGCTACGAATCAACTCCAAACGGCTTATTATACCACTTGCGCGTTAGAAATGCATAAACCCGCTATTATCTATTGTAGCATGAATGCAGGAGAATCATTTGTGCATTGTACCAGATTTCTCCGGCAAAACACGTGACGTTTGCTTCAATAGCATTAACAAGAATTGAGATGGCCGGCGAAAGTTTCTGGCTGAAGGGTAGAACCGGGCGGACAAAGGGTTATGATCCCTTGTCGAGGGTAAAGTAGCGCTGCTGGTAGGCTATCCGCCAAGTTCTTCAGGCGAGAGAGGTGCCGCCTTTGGGGATCAGCCGCGTACCAGGCCCATCACGATGCCGTCGCCCAGCGGAACGAGCGTGCTGAGCAGGCGGGTTTCGCTGGCCATGCGCTCGTTGAAGCGCCGCAGGACGTGGTCGCCGTCGTTCTCCGGCGCGACAATCCGCCCGGCGCGCAGGGCGTTGTGCGCGGCGATGACCCCGCCGGGGCGGACGTTTTCCAGCGCCCAGTCCAGGTAGGCCGGGTAGCCCTCCTTGTCGGCGTCGATGAAGCAGAAGTCAAACGGCCCCTCGGCGCGGAGGGCAGCCAGCATAGCGCGGGCCTCGCCCTCGCACAGGCGCACCCGGTGGATGAGGCCGGCGCGGGCGAACGACTCGCGCGCGACGGCGGCGTGTTTGGGGTCGGCTTCAATGGTGTAGAGCGTCCCATCGGCGGCGAGCGCGCGCGCCAACCAGATGCCGCTGTAGCCGGCCAGCGTTCCGATCTCGACGATTTTGCGCGCGTCCACGGCGCGCGCCAGCAAGTGCAGCAGGCGGCCCTCCTCGGCGCGGATGCTGATGGCGGGCATTCCGTTGTGTGCGAGCGCGGCGCGGGCGGCGCGGAGCGCGTCGTCCTCCCCACCGAACAGGTCGTGGATGTAGTCGGCGATAGCCTGGCCGTTGGCGTTCATCGGGTTGATTCTCCTGAGATTGAAAGCTCGCAATACTTTACGCACCAAGGCGCGCATTGTCTCCGCTCCCTAAAAGTGGAGTGTTGTAGTCCATATTGAGGATTGTGCCATAAACGCGCGGATTTGCCCAGGAGTATCGGTTCACCTGAAGGTTCCGCGACTATGGAGCAAGTCAAGGCTAACCGCGCCCCGCCTCTTCCAAGATGTCGAGTGTCTGGCGGGCGGCCTGCTCCCAGGTGAAGCGCGCCGCCTGCACCTCGCCCTTCTCGATCAACGTCGTGCGCAGGTCTACGTCAGTGGTGATGCGATCCAGCGCAGCGGTCAGCCCGGCGGTATCCAGGGGATCGACGAGCAGCGCGGCGGCGCCGGCCACCTCCGGCAGCGAGGACGTGTTCGCGCACACCACCGGCGTGCGGCAACGCATCGCCTCCAGCACGGGGAAGCCGAACCCCTCGTAAAGCGACGGAAACACCAAGGCGTCCGCCCCGCTGTAGAGCGCGGCGAGGTGCGCCGCGTCCACGTAGCCGGGGAAGACCACCCACGCCTCAAGCCCCAGGCGGTGGACGGCGGCAAAGATGTCTTCGTATAGCCATCCACGAGACCCGGCGAGCACGAGATAACGCCTCGGCTCGGCGTGGGGCAGCCATGCGGCGTAAGCTTCGATCAGGCGCGCCAGATTCTTGCGCGGCTGGATGCTTCCCACGTGAAGCAGGTACGGGCCGGGGATGCGGTAGCGCTCCCGGACCACCGCCAGCGTCTCCGCGTCGTGGACGGGCGCGAGGTCGGGGTCAACGCCGGGATAGACCACGTGGATTTTGTCGGCGTCAACGCCATAGAAAGCGATCAGGTCGCCGCGCGTGCACGCGCTGTCGGCGAGGACGCCGCGCGCGCGCCAGGCGCTATAGCGTGTGGTCAGTTCAAGATAAAGGCGCGCGGCGGGTGTGTGAGCCTCTGGGAAATAGCGATAGCCAAGATCGTGAACCGTGACGACGCCGGGGCCGCGGAACAGAAACGGCAGCGTGTGCGCCGGGACAAAAGTCACGTCGGGGCGGTCGTGGAACAGGGCGGCAGCAAAACGGAGGTGCGTCCACAGATGGGGGAAGGGGAGGGGCTTTAGCGTACAGAATTCAGAGTCCAGAGTCCAGATATTACAGGCTTCCCGCTTCTCGCTTCCAACTTCCAGAAACAGATTGGGCGCGGGCGCATCCCGGCAGTAGAGCGTGAAGCGATGCGCGCGGCGCTCTGCACCCAGAGCGAGCAGGGCGCGGATGAGATGCAGGCTATAAGCCTCGGTGCCGGTGCGTCGCGCAACGGCGGCGCGGCTGGCGTCGATGGCGATGTGCATCGCCGGTTCTCTCATGTGAAAACGCATGAAGAGACAGGCATCTGGCCCGTCCCAGCCTAATGGTCGCGCTCAACGATTGTCCAGGCCAGCGCCTCCAGTTCATCCGCCGCCGGCGAGGGCGGCAGCGCACTGAGTTGACCGACCGCCAGCGCGGCCAGTTCGCGCGTCTTCCGGCGCGCCCGCGCGATGTAATCGCCCTGAAGAATGTCGCGCCTGAGCGCCAGGAGCGGGTCCTGTGCCGCGACGCTCACCGTCGCCGTTGCCGTCGCGCCGTTGCCGTCGCGCCCGCGTTCGGAAACGGCGATACCTTTGCCTTGAGCCAAATCCAGGCCGGCGGTTTTGCCCAGTTGCTCGCTATCGCCTAGCAGATCAAGGATGTCGTCGGTGATCTGGAAGGCCAGCCCCAGATTGAAACCGTAAGCGGCGACCGCGTTCACCTGCGCCTCCGTGCCCCCGCCGAGCAGCGCGCCGAGCTTGGTCGCCGCCGTGAACAGAGAGGCGGTCTTGCGCGCGATGATCTCGAAGTATAGCTCGTGATTGAGCGTGCCGTCCTTGGCGGCCTGGGCCTGCATGGTTTCGCCCTCTACCAGCCGGACCGTCGCTTCGGCGAACACGATGTTCAGGTCGCCGTAGGGCGCCATCAACTCGTACACTTTGGTGAACAGATAGTCGCCCGTCAACAGCGCGAATGTGCGCCCCCAGAGCGCGTTGACCGTAGGGCGCCCACGTCGCATGGTCCCATGATCGTTGATGTCGTCATGTACCAGGGTGGCCGTGTGCACGATCTCCAGCGCCGCCGCGACCGGCACTACGCGCGCCAAGTCGGTCCCGCCGACGGCCTGATAGCTTAGAAACGCCAGGCGAGGGCGAATCCGTTTGCCGCCGGCCCCCAAGATATGCCGGCTGGCTTCCTGGAGCAGGTCCACGTCGCTGGCGACCACGCGCTGCATCGTCTCATCAACCGCTAAGAGCGCGGTTTGCAGGTCCATTGAAACTCCCTTGAGAAGTTTGTGACATTCAGAACTTTCTAAAACTATTATAGACCAAAACGCCCCACACGTCGACCTTTCTGGGGCGATTTCATGGGTCGTTAATCTTCGGATGGCTCGGCGTGATTGCGGTTTGCATGTGGCGACATGCTGAACAGGCCCGGCAGTTTCGCGTCACTGAAGAGGATCATCTGCAATAGCAGATTGGCGAACTGGAAGAAATCTTGCAGGGCGTCGATGCGTTCCAGGTAGAACTCCGCCAGTTTTCGGCTCTGGACTGACATTTCCGGGATGGCGTCGCGCAGTTGGGCCGTGTTCTCGTCCAGCACGCGCAGCGCCAGCTCCACCTCGCGCACCTCGCGGCTACCCAGGATGCGTTGCGCCACCTTCCACAAGTCGGAGTCGGCCTCGTAATACTTGCGCCGATCCCCACGCATGTAGACCGCGCGCACTGCGCCCAACGTTTCCAGAGTGCGCATGTTCATGCTCACGCTTGGCTTGGAGATTTGCAGTCGGTCTTTAAGGTCGTCCAGCGAAAGCGGCTTCGGGCTGAGCAACAGCGCGCCGTAAAGTTGTCCGATCACCTTGCTGTAGCCAAAGTAATCCGCAAGCCGGCCCAACCCCTCACACATGCTTTCATGCACTGCGTGGAGGCTATGCTCCGCCGAGTCGCCGTCGGTCTCTCCTGACCTGTGCGCCATCCCCTCGCTCCTGTTTGCCGGATGTCTAATGTTAACGGTCAAGTATAGGCGTGTCAAACGCACGCACGCTCACGCAAGGGGCGTAACATGCCCCCGGCGCTCGGACGCTTCAGGCTTCCGGGACGCTGGCTGCCCGCGTGAATGTTTGACTTACTCCCGCAACTTCCTGAACATGAGTCGCGGCATTTGCTCATCCCGCGTATAGTGATAAGATAGTTACAAATCCTAGCTGCCGGACATCGGACAGTTGTTCGATGGTTTTACCTCACCCCGGCTGCGCCAGACTATAGCCCCCGTCCCCCTCTCCACACGCGG
>DAOTXU010000081.1:0-13782 GCA_034435135.1 Anaerolineae bacterium
TTGCCGGGCTGGAACGCATCCGCAACGCCGAGGGCAATACGCGCGTCGCCGCCATCCGCGAGGAGATGCAGGACATGATGATGACGTGCGTCGGCGTGTTCCGCGACGCGGCGTGCATCAACGCGGCGATTGAGACGGTCAGACATCTGCGGCAGGTCTACCAGACCGACCTGCACATTGACGACCGGGGCAAAGTCTTCAACCAGGAGATGCTGGAAGCGTGGGAGCTGGGCGCGATGCTCGACCTGGCCGAGGTGTCAGCGATCTCGGCGCTGTGCCGCGAGGAGAGCCGGGGCGCGCACTCGCGCGAGGACTTCCCCAGGCGCGACGACGTGAACTGGCTCAAGCACACGCTCGTGTTCCGTAAACCAGACGGCGGCATCGAGATCGACTTCATGCCGGTGGTCATCACCAAGTACCAGCCGAAAGAGCGCGTGTACTAAAGCTTCCCGGAAGCCTGGAGCTTCCAGGAAGCTGCCCGTTTGCACAAAGGAGCTTCTCTGTCGATGAAAGTCACCCTGCGCATCCGGCGCTTTAACCCGGAGCACGACGAACAGCCCTACTGGGCCGAGTACATCATCAAACAGGTAGACCCGACCGACCGCGTGCTCGATCTGCTGCACCACGTCAAGTGGTACATCGACGGCACGCTGGCGCTGCGGCGCTCGTGCGCGCACGGTATCTGTGGCTCGGATGCCATGCGCATTAACGGCGTCAACCGGCTCGCGTGCAAGGTGCTGGTCAAAGACCTGGTGAAGGGCGAGCGCGGCACCATCCAGGTCGAGCCGATCTTGGGGCTGCGCGTGATTAAAGACCTGATCGTGGACATGGAGCCGTTCTTCGCGCACTACCGCTCGGTGATGCCCTACTTCATCCACGACAACCCGCCGCCCAACGGCGAGTTCCTCCAGTCGCCGGAGCAGCGCGCGCGCTTTGACGACACGACCAAGTGTATCCTCTGCGCGGCGTGCACGACCTCGTGTCCAAGTTTCTGGGCCAACGGGACCTACGTCGGCCCGGCGGCGATTGTGCAGGCGCACCGCTTCATCTTCGACAGCCGCGACACGGCGGCCCGGCAGCGCCTCGCAATTCTGAGTCAAGAAAACGGCGTGTGGCGCTGCCGCACAATCTTTAACTGCACGTCGGCGTGCCCGCGCGACATCGAGGTGACGAAGGCCATCGCCGAAGTGAAGAACGCGATCAACCGGGGCGACCGGGAGTAGTGTGCTGCTTAAAAACGTGCGCGGACCGCATCAATCAAGCTCTCCGGCGCGCACTTTCGCGCGGATGGCCTCGATCAGCGCCCACATATACGCGAGCACTTCTTCGTCGGGGTCGTAGCCGAAGTGATGCCAGCGGCGCTGCTCGAAAAACAGCGCCGTGCGCAACTCGGTAAGCGATTGGGGAAGGATTCCTGGCGCGGCATAGTTGTGTGCGATCCGGTTGGCGACATCGGCGCACGCCTCGAAAGAACTCCAGTGCGCGTACCCGTTGAATGTCCCCGCAAACGCGAACACCGTATCGAGAGGCGCGTCCGGTTCGGGGAGGTCGGCCTCGGTCAAGTCGGCGTTGGCGATTTCGTGGGGCATAGCCGTCAGCCGCCGCTCTCCGGCGCGGGTTTCTTGCGGCTCGTGCGCGGCATCGGCTTGGTCAGATCAAGCCCCGCGCCGAACTCTTCCAGGTCGTCCGCGTGGATGTGATAGCCCATCTCGCGCGCCGCCGCTTTGAACGTCTCCAGCGCGCGGTAGCGCAGCGAGTCAGACCACTCCACCACCTGCGCGGAGCAAATCTCCCCGCCCTGGCCGTCCGCGCCGACCACCAGGTGCCAGGTGATCCACCCGTCCTCGTCTTGCAGCCCGCGCACGATGCGGACAGCCCGCACTTTGCTGAGCAACCAGGTGAGCATCGTCATCCTGTGACCCCAGCCCGTATGCTACCACAAGCGCCTGCCCAAGCCAAAGGGAGCGCGCGGCCGGCCAACCTCGCCCCTTTTGACCCCCTGCGGATGACAGGGTGCATTCGGGATTTGGGGAAAAAGCAGTTGGATATTGGAGTTTTGTATGACTGGCCCGCTGAAGTCGGCGGCTAATCGGGCAATCATCGAGTCTAGCTTGAAATTCGCCCCCGGCTTCAGCCGGGGGATCTGAAGGAAAAAAACCTGCCCCCAATTCCGAACGCACCCTAGATGACGCCGTCGCCCTGAACGAGTCGTAAACTGTTATAATTCGGATGAAGATTCACACAGGCTGGAAGCTCCCCGCAGGTTTGAAGCTCGCGGGGAGCTTCGACAATAGCAGGATCAAGAACAGGGGGACCCATGACACTCTGGGGAGGGCGCTTCACCCAAACCACCGACGACCTGCTGCGACAGATCGGCGACAGTATCAGCTTTGACTGGCAACTCTACCGGCAGGACATTGCCGGAAGCATCGCCTACGCGAATGCGCTCGCCGCGGCGGGCGTGCTCGCCGACGAGGAGCGCGCAGCCATCGTCAGCGGGCTGGCGCAGGTGCGCGACGAGTTCGACCGGCGCGCCTTCGCGCTTGCGCCCGGCGACGAGGACATTCACACCGCCGTGGAGCGCCGCCTGACCGAGATCGTCGGATCGGTCGCCGGCAAACTCCACACCGGGCGCAGCCGCAATGACCAGGTCGCCACCGACGCGCGCCTCTGGACGCTGGAGGCGGTCGCGCGGACGCAGGCGGGGATCAGGGGTCTGGCCGCAGCGCTCGTGCGCCGCGCTGAGGGCCATCTCACGACCGTAATGCCCGGCTTGACGCACACGCAGCCGGCGCAGCCGGTTACCTGCGCGCACTGGCTGCTGTCGCACTTCTGGCCGCTGACGCGCGACCACGACCGCCTGGCCGACTGCGCCCGGCGCGCGTCGGAGTGTCCGCTGGGCGCGGGCGCGCTCGCCGGCAGCCCCTACCCGGTTGACCGCGAGGCGTTGGCGCGCGCGCTGGGCTTTGAGCGAGTCTCGCCCAACAGCATGGACGCCGTGAGCGACCGCGACTTCATCGCGGAGTACCTGTTCACCGCTGCGCTGCTCGGCGTGCACCTGAGCCGCCTGGCGGAGGACCTCATCCTCTATTCGACGCCGGCCTTCGGCTTCCTGCGGGTCGGCGAGCAGTACGCCACCGGCTCTAGCATCATGCCTCAGAAGCGCAACCCCGACGCGCTCGAAATCGCGCGGAGCAAGGCTGCCCGCCTGATGGGTCATGTGGTGACGCTGCTCGCGGCGCTCAAGGGCACGCCCAGCACGTACAACAAAGACCTGCAAGAGGACAAAGAGCCGCTCTTCGACGCCGCGCGGACGCTCGACCTGCTGCTGCCGCTCATGGCCGGCGCGATCGAGTCCCTGGAAGTGGACGCCGCGCGGATGCGCGCCGCGCTCGACCCGGCGATTCTTGCCACCGACCTGGCCGATTATCTGGTCAAGCGCGGGGTGGCGTTCCGGCAGGCGCACGCGCTGGTCGGGCGCGCGGTGCAGCTCGCCGAGGCGCGCGGGGTATCGCTCGCGGCGTTGAGCCTGGACGACTGGCGCGCGCTCTCGCCCGTCTTTGACGCCGACGTGGCGGCGGTGTTCGACGTTGACCTCGCGGTCGCGCGGCGCGCTTCACCGGGCGGCGCGGCCCCCGACGCCGTCGCCGCGCAACTTGCGCAGGCGCGGGCCTGGCTCGATGCCGTGGGCGGCAACGCCTCCCGGTAGCAATGCCCTGGCTTTTGCCTCCGACTCTGCACCTGCGCTACAATGCCCTCAAGCGTTGGTGGGGGAATGGAGCCGGATGAGGAAACGCGCGCTGCTCATAATCCTGGCGCTGGCGCTGGCAGCGCTGGCGTGCTCCCGGCAGGTGGCCGAGCCGGTGTACACCGTGACCGCTACGCCCTGGTTGGCCGAGCCGGAGTCCGGCGTGATCCCTACGTCCTCTGCAAGCGCCGCCGGCGCGCCCACACCCGACCCCACCAATCCCCCGCCGCCGGAGGGACCGACCTACGTCGTGCAACCCAATGACACTCTGCTCGACATCGCGCTGCTGTACAACACCAACATCCCCGAAATGATGGCGCTCAACGGCCTCGCCGCCGAGACCGACATCTACGCCGGGTTGATGCTCAAGGTGCCCGGTGAGCCGGCGCAGGTGGGGCCAGGGTTCAAAATCATCCCCGACAGCGAGCTGGTCTATGGGCCGGGGTTGCAGGGCTTCGACGTTGCAGCCTTCGTCGCGCGCCAGCCCGGTTACCTGCGCACCCACGCTGAAGACGTGTACGGAGAGGTCCAGACGGGCGCGGAGATTGTGCGGCGCATCGCGGAGGAATACAGCGTCAGCCCGCGCCTGCTGCTGGCGCTGCTGGAATACCAGAGCGGGTGGCTGACCAACCCGTCGCCCACCGAAGAGGAAATCCACTACCCCATCGGCTTGATCGAAGGGCGCGAGGGGCTGTACAAACAACTTTCGTGGGCGGCGGACCGGCTCAACGAGGGGTACTACGGCTGGCGCAACCGGGGATTTTCCGCGCTCGTGTTCCCCGACGGGACGCGGCTCGCGTTCGCGCCGCAGATCAACGCCGGCACTGCCGCCGTGCAATACCTGTTCGCACAGATGCAGACGCAAAGCGCCTGGCTGCCCCAGGTGGGGCCGACCGGTTTCTCCGCCGCCTTCACTGAATTGTTCGGCAACCCGTTCGCCTACGCGGTCGAGCCGCTGGTCCCGCCCGGCCTGGCGCAGCCGCCGCTGGCGCTCCCCTGGGCGGAGGAGGAGACCTGGTACTACACCGGCGGGCCGCACGGCGCGTGGGCGAGCGGGAGCGCGTGGGCGGCGGTGGACTTCGCGCCGCCGGGCGAGCAGATGGGCTGCTACATCGCCGAAGCGTATACACGCGCGGTCGCGCCGGGGGTGATCGCGCGGAGTGAGAACGGCGCGGTGCTGCTCGACCTGGACGGCGACGGCTTCGAGGGCACAGGCTGGGTGATCTTTTACCTGCACCTCGCCAACCGCGTTGAGGCCGGGACGGCGGTCCAGACGGGGGACCCGCTGGGGCAGGCGTCGTGTGAGGGCGGGGTGAGTTACGCCACGCACGTGCACATCGCGCGGAAGTACAACGGCGAGTGGGTGCCGGCGCAATGCCACAGTTGCCGGCCTGGCGTCAGCGCGCCGCCGTTCGTGATGGGCGGCTGGACGGTGGGGGGCTTTGTGGGACAGGAGTACGACGGCTTCATGACGCGCGGCGAGGAGTACCGCGAGGCGTTTGACGGCGGGCGCGTGGAACTCAGCGGGGTGGCGTGGTAGAAGAAGCACGGTCAGCCCATCCGATATGGACGCCATAAAGGGGTAGGGGCACAGCGTGCTGTGCCCCTACTTTCGGGAAGCTGCTGAGAACAGGCGCTCAGAACGAGATCGTATCGCCGAAGGCGTCGGCCTCGCGCGCGGGGGCAGCGCCTTCCTTCTCCCAGGAGGCCAGTTCGAGCGTGAGCCGCTCGAAGAAACTGTTCGGCGGCATCGCCGTGCCCTGTCCATAGGCCAGGTCCACCACGCGCGCCTGGACGCGCAGGGTATTGGTTTCGAGCCTCACGATCCCGTCGGGTTCGACGAGCATCGCCTCGCCCTTGGGGGCCAGCCGTGCGCGGATGTTCTCGTCGTAGTAGGCGTGTTCGCTCATCAGCACTTTGGTGATCGTGCGGATGTCGTTTTTGTCGAAGAGCCAGACCTCGACTGCGGTGACCTTCTTCGGATCGCCTACGCCGATGGTGTCGGAAATGCCCGCGCCGGTCTCGCCTAAGAACTCGCCGTTGTCCTTTTCAATGCTGAACGAGTCGTCGTAGAGGTCGTCGCCGATCAGGTAAGTGGTCATATACTGACCGACGGGCGGGCCGAGGTCGGTTAGCGAGTAGTCGATAGCCTGGGTCGTGGCCGCTTCTTGTGCGGCGCGGATACCGGCCAGGCGCGTGTCTGCCGAGGGGCCGACCGCTTTGCCCTCGCCCCCGCCGCGCATGAAGAGCAGGCCGCGCGCCATTGCCAGGAGGGGCATACTCATCAACACCGCCGCCACGCCCCAGAGGACGATAATCACGATCACAACGACAATCAGCGTCGGGATGCCCGGCCCCCCGCGCGCATCGGCGGCGCGCTGGGTGGCGAGCGCATTGTCCTTGGTGGCGTTGTAAACGTCCTCTTTCAGGCGCGTCAATTGCGCCGCGATGTCAGGTTGGGTGGTCGCGTTTTCGCTAATCAGATCGTTGAACAGCGCGTCCACGTCGCCGACGCCCTCCAGCAGCCGCCTGGCTTGCTCCTGGTCGCGGGTCTGCTCATATTGCAGCGCGACCAGCTTGAGCCATTCGCCTTTGTACGAATTGCTCATATGGACCGGCCCCGCGTCCGTCCACACGACGGGCGCGATCTGCCAGGCCCACAGCAAGCCCAACAGCAATCCGATCACAAACGCGGCCCAATACCGGACCAGGGGGCGAAGGACATTCAGTATAGCGCTCATGGCTCTGGCCTTTCTCTACACGACTGGGGCCGTTGCGCACCGCGAATCATTGTACATGATCTGTAAACCACAGACAAATGTGCTACCAACCCTCGTGCACATTTGCGCGGTTCGCTTCCAACGGTATCAAGCTTACTAGCTACCGGACATCGGACAGTTGTTCTATGGTGTTACCTCACCCCGGCTTCGCCGGACTATAGCCCCCGTCCCCCCTCTCCGCACGCGGAGAGGGGGAGTCGGCCCTGTTCAGCGTCTGAAGTCCCCCTCTCCATTTTTGGCGAGGGGGACTTAGGGGGTGAGGTAAGAGAATACAAGAGCCTTTTTCCCGAACATGCGTTCAGCGTCCGGTAGCTAGTCAAGCTTATGATCGGCGGGGGTCGGTTGCCTGAAGGGTCGCGTCACGACCGCGCGAGCCAGCGCAACCAATTTAACACCCTTTTAGTCAGGAGTGCAAGAATCAGGCCATCTGAGCGGGACGAAAGAGTATGTCCCGCATCTGGATGAGTCTGCGCGTAGGGGGGCATTCAGAGGGCAGGCATCCCCTTTATCGGGGACAGGTTGCCGCCCTACTCCAGCGCGATCTGTAGGGGCGAGGCGCTTGTCCTCGTCCAGGGGACGCCTTGCCCCTCGCTATCCGTCCCGGTCAGGTTCAAAGCGGTATCCCACACCGCGCACGGTGATGATGTGTCGGGGGTTGCTGGGTTCACGCTCAACCGCATCCCGAATCCAGCGGATGTGAACATCCAGTGTGCGGGTATCGCCCATGTAATCGGTCTGCCACACGGTCTGCATCAGGAATTTGCGATCAAGCGTCTCGCGGGGCTTGCGCATGAACACCTCCATAAGCTGGGCGAGCTTGGGGGTCAGGCGCGTCTCCTTGCCGGGGGCGACCAGCAGGCGTTGATTCAGGTTGAGCTTAAACGGGCCGCATTCCAGGATTTCGCCCTTGTCGGCGTTCAAAAACCGCTCGATGCGGTTGATGAGTTTGCGCGCGGTGAAATCCAGGTAGAGGACGGCGCTGGCCGGGCTGAGCGTGCCGTTTTCCGACGCGGCTTTGATGTGGATGATAGGAGTCGCGTCAAAATGCCGGCGTAACAGCGCACAGATTCGGTTGCCCGACGCGCGCATGGATGCGGCATCCACGACGATTACCTCTACCGCTTCGCGCGAGGCGATGTGGACCGCCGCCTTGCCCGAATGGGCCACGTGGACGGTGTACCCCCGTTTCTTCAGGGCCGGCGCAAAAGACTCGGCATTGGCCCGCGCGCTCTCGATTAACAGCACTTTGGCCGCCATTCGGCAATACCTCCTCGCTGAAATCGGGTGACGCGGTCTGGGTCAAATGCATTGGGTGTGAGCAATACAAGTCCGCGATGCGATTGGCACTGACACACAGACGACACCCAGCGATTATAACGGCAGGGTCAAAACGTCGGCAACCTCCTCTAAGCGGCGCTGGCGTCGAAGATTAAGACGCGCGGCAAAACCTTAAGATTTTACGTGTGTCAGAAAGCGCACCATAGGTTTGGCAGTTTAACAGACGAGTCACACCTAGATGTACGGCGTTCCGTTAAGCTGCAAGTCTAAAGATTTTTTAAGGTTGCCGCATTTTCTCGACTGGTCCGGGCACTCCACTGGGCAACATTTTTACGCCTTCTGGCGCAGTTGTTGCCCCACATTGATCCCAGAATCCGCCCCATTATTCGCATGATGCCCCACCACATCGGCAAATCGGGTATGTAGCGCGCCGCTCTGGTCTTTAAGAATCTGTGACAAATATTACAACTTCGTCAGGCTTTGTCGGTTTCAGGGCCTCCGATGCGCCGCTTAGCGGCGGCAGGTCCACGCCGGCGCTGCGTACTTCTCCGCGCGCAGTTGCCTTGCGGCCTCCCATTCCGCTTCGGTCACGTCACCGGGCGCGAGCGCCAGTTCAAGCGCCTGCGCGAAACCCTGCGCCATCGCCTGGGCGGCCTCCTGCCACGCCACGGCGCGGCCCAGCGCGCTCTCCAACGTGATGGCGCGCTCCAAAACCCGCGCCCTGGCGACCGCGCGCGCCTCCTCGTCGGCGAAGGCGAGCGCCTCGCAGATGCGGCCCAGGTCGCCGACGAGGGGGAGCGTCCCGTGCTGGAGCACGACGCCCTGTTTGCGCGCCTGGGCGCTGCCGATGAGCTTCTTGCTTTCAGCGGTGATCTCGTAGGTGGAAGGCACCTCGAAGCAAATCGGCCCGGAGCTTCGGCGCCCCGGCGAAGCGCGGTTCGCTTCGGCGACGTGCAGGCCCAGAAGTTGCAACCCTCTCGCCAGACCCCCGCTGAGCCGCCGGTAGCTCTCGATCACCGGGCCGGCCACGCGCGGCTCGTCCTGCGGCGCGATGACGCTGTAGGTGAGTTCGTCGGTGTGCAAGATCGCGCGCCCGCCGGTGGGCCGGCGCACCAGGTCCCAACCCAGCGCTTCCAGGCGCGCCAGATCGACCCCGGCAGAGGGTTGGGCCATGCCCAGTGAGAGACACGGCGGCGACCAGGCGTAAAAGCGCAGGGTTGCCGGCGAGCGTCCTGCCGCAACCTCCTGTAAGATGGCTTCGTCGAGCGCCATGTTGGTCGCCCCGTCGGTGGGGGCGCTGAAGATGAGACGCCAGGCAGGTGGATGGTTCACGGGTTGCTCTCTGTTTCAGGGCTTTCCATTTCTCATTTTACCTCACTCCCTAGCCCTCTCTCCGGTCTATAGTCTATGCAAAACAGAGAGGGGGAGCAGAGGTCTGGAAGGTCCCCTCATTTATAGAAGTGATTCAAGCTTTTGAGCCAACGACCCCGGTGCGTGTGGAGCTTGTCGTGTTTGCGGACACCTCACCCCCCGTCCCCCTCTCCCGGCTACGCAGGACTATAGCCGCAAGCGGAGAGGGGGTGTCGAGCCGCAGGCGAGACGGGGGTGAGGTAGAGAAAGGCCTTAGCACGGCCACCGGTTGGCGTAAGTTTGAATCAGTTCATAGAGAGGGAACTGCGCTGCCTGCCCGGCGCAAGCCGGGAAGCGCGAGAGGGCAAGGTTGGCCCGCACAACATAAGAACTGGAAAGCCCTATCCCTGTTTCACGACGTTTGTAGGTATTTTACCCGGAGGGTACAATGAATCGAGGTGATTCGGCCAGTTGGAGCCGACGGATGGACGAAGTTTCACGCCGGGGGAGGGGACGACGCAGCGCGCCGTCCCCCTGGTACCGGCGCATCGACACCTGGGTAGGCGTCGTGATTGGAGCGGCGATCCTGGGCACGCTGCTAGTGGTCGCGTTGACATTCGCGCTTGTGTCGCACGAGCCGGAGGCGACCGGCGCGGAGATGGCCGCCTTAGGGGAAGCGCCCGGAGGCGTGGCGTGGGCGACCCCATCGCCGATTGGCGCCGAGATGTTCAGTGAGTGGGCGGTCGAACCCTGGCATGGGACCGAGCGTTTCACCGTGCTGGTGATGGGCATCGACCGACGCCCCGGTGAGCCGGGCAGCGCCTTCCGCACCGACACCATGCTCCTGGTCAGCATCGACCCCGCCACGCGCGCGCTGGGGATGCTCTCGATCCCGCGCGACCTGTACGTAGTGGTTCCGGGCTATGACGACCGCCACCGTGTTAATGAAGCGCTGGTGCTGGGCGAGCTTCAGCGCGTGGGCTACGGGCCGGAGCTTGCCAAACAGACCGTGCAGTTGAACTTCGGCATTCGCGTGCACGAGTACGTGACGGTCGAGTTTGAGGCCTTCACCGCGCTCGTGGACGCCGTCGGCGGGATTGACATCGACGTGCCAGAGGCGATCAACGACCCGTATTACCCCGACCAGAGCTTCGGCTACGACCCGTTCTTTATCGGCGCGGGTGTGCAACACATGGACGGGCAGACTGCGCTCAAGTACGCACGCACGCGCTACGCCTCCAACGACTTCGACCGCGCGCGCCGCCAGCAGCAGGTGATCTACGCCATCCGCGACAAAATTCTCAACGGCGGCGTTTGGCCGCAACTCCTCACCCAGGCCCCGTCGCTCTGGCAGGAACTCAGCGGTAAGATGAGGACCAACCTGGACTTCCTCACCGCGCTGCAACTGGCGATGTACCTGAAGGACATCCCCAGCGAGAACATCAAGTCGGATGTAGTGGACGCGCGCTTCACCACCGACTACACCACGTCGCGCGGCGAGATGGTGCTCATCCCGGACCAGTCCGCGCTTGGGGAGTTGATGGTCTCGGTTTTCGGGCCGACGTATAACCAGTGAGCCGGTAGCTCTCCGCGCGCTTCGAGCTTGCAGGGAGGTTTGTGTCCGACCGCCCTCCAAACGCGACTCAAACCAAGGGCGGGACTCTTAAGCTATCCTTCAGGAGCAGATTGAATGCTATACTTTGTGGCAAGGGAAATGCGCTTAGTCATGGATGTTTGATACATGGTTGACGAACACGAAACCTTGCGGCTCTACGATACCTGGCTGGTCACTGCCGAGGCCGTAAATGAGACCGGCTATAGCGCTGAATACCTGCACACCCTGGCACAGGAGCAGCGCGTTACCGCGGTCAAGCTCGGCGGGCGATGGTTCTTCGACCGCGAAAGCCTGCTTGCTTTCAAGGCCGAAATAGATGCGCTTAGGGAGCCGAAACGCAACCACGAATCGCCTGGTTGACGCCCCTGTTCATCACAGTCGTAGCTCCCAGGGAGCTTCAAGCTCCCAGGGAGCTTTTTTTTACCCCTCGCCGGGTTGCCACACGCCGCGCAGGGTGTTGTCGCGCAGGATGGTGTACAATTGCTGGTAAAGCGGCAGCTTGCTCTCGCGTCAGCCAGGTTCTTACGGCTCGACGACCACCTTCAATGCGGTACGGTTCTCAGCGGTCTCCAGCGCCTTCAGCATCTGGCTGAGCGCAAACCGCTCGCTCACAAGACGCCTCAGGTCCACGCGCCTGGAGTTGACAATCGCGGCGGCGCGCCGGCAGTCATCCGTGCTGCACGCGGTCGTGCCGGTAACACGCAGCTCCTTATAATGTATCAGGTTGGCATCGAGGTTGACGGTCGGGCGATCCTTGGGCAGGCCGCCGAAGAAGTTGATGCGCCCGCCAATCGCGGCCAGCGCTAGCGAGTCCTCTTGCGCGCGATGCGATGGCGTCGCCACGATAATCACATCGGCGCCTTCGCCGCGGCTTTCTTCCATGACCACAGCGGTGAGGTCTTCCTCCAGCACGTTGACCACCCGGTCTGCGCCGACCTTCAACGCCTGCTCCAGACGCGCCGGCTGCAACTCGCTGACAATGATCCGCCCCGCCCCGCGCAGGCGCGCGAGCATGATGTGCATGACGCCGATTGGCCCCGCGCCCACCACCAACGCCACGTCTCCGGGCCGGATGTCGATCGCGTCTTGACCGCGCAGCACACAGGCGAATGGCTCAATTAAGGCGGCGGCGGCAGGGTCCACGCCCGCGCTGATGGGAATCATGTTGCCTTGCAGAATGGCCGGCGCGGGGATGCGCATATATTCGGCGAAAGCGCCGTCTATCGTTACGCCGACCGCGCCGTAGTTGGCGCAGCGGTTGTTATTTCCGCTCACGCACTGACGGCAGCGCCCGCAGCCGAAGTTGGGCGCGACCATGACGCGCTGCCCCACTTCCACCCCCTGGACGCCCACGCCGACCGCCGCAATATCGCCCACGACCTCATGTCCAGGGACGCGAACGGTGCCGGGCGGAAACTTGCGGTGCGCGCCGTGCCAGATGCGCAGGTCGGTGCCACAGATGCCGGCGCTTGCCACCTTAAGTAACGCTTCCTCCGGCCCGATTTCAGGGAGAGGACGCTCTTCCAGGCGAATGTCATTTGGACCAAAATAAACCGCCGCTAGCATAACCCTCTCCCTCCCGTGTGAAAAAGCCTGGCGGACAGTGGGCTGAAGCCCACTGTCCCTTACTAACTTCTCCATGTGATTGCATGTGCGCGCCAGGGATGGTGACTCACTTAAGCACTTCGCTGAGCAGCACGGGGCGCGCTTCCAGGAACGATTTTGTCCCGGCCAGCACCCCCGCAACCGCCCAGCGCCCGTCATCACCGCCGACCCTCGGCGGGGTTTCATTCCGAATACATTCGATGAAGTGCTCCATCTCGCGGATGTAGCCCCACATAAAACGCTCCGGCCAGCGGCGGTAGATGGGGCTGACCAGGCCGTGATCGCGGTCCACACAGACCGTGACCGCTTGCCCCCTGAGATCGCCGATCTGCATAATGCCCTTTTCGCCCACGATCTCGACCCGCGCGTCATAGCCATAGTCGCATGGACACACCCCTGAGATGCTGCCCAGGCCGCCATTCTCAAAGCGAATGCTGACCAGAGCATGATCGTAGAAGTGCGCCGTCTCCACGCCGCGCGCCTTCCCCTTGAAGTTCGCCACTTCGACATACACGCGCTCCGGATTTGAACCCATCAACCAGCGCACACAGTCCCAGTCGTGGCTGTTCACTTCCGCCAACATACCGTTCGAGGTCTTCAGATCGGTCGCCCAGGCTGGCGGCAGGCCCGGCCCGTGCGTCAGGGATTTGATGAGCATCGGTTGCCCGATTTCGCCCGCTTCGATGCGCGCGGCAGCCGCCACGAAATCCGGGTCGAAGCGGCGCATGAAGCCCAGTTGAAGCACACGGCTTTTCCTTTCTGCTGCCGTGATGATCGCGTCGCACTCTGACAGGTTTAACGCCATCGGCTTTTCAAGGAAAATATGTTTGCCCGCGTCTGCCGCCATAACCGCCAACTCGGCGTGCGTAAAGGTCGGCGTGGTGATAACCACCGCATCGAACTCGCCCCACGCAAGCGCCGCGTGCAGCGATGCGAACCGGCGCTCGATGCCGAACATCTCGCCGGTGGCTTTTGACACTTCGGGCACAGGTTCGACGAGAGCCACTAGCGTCGCTGACGGTATGTGATTAACTAAAGAGTTTCCATGAACTTTGGCGACCCGACCGCCGCCGACCAGACAGACTCGCACGACGCTTGCCATGTGGATTTCCTTACTAAGAAAGTGTTTGAAAAGCCCCCTCACCCCCTGTCCCCCTCTCCCGTATGACGGGAGAGGGGGCAAAGATACCCCAAATCTGGGTTTATAATCCCCTCTCCCCTTGTGAGAGGGGATTTAGGGGTGAGGGGAAGCAAGGGCGACCTTTTCAAACACATTCTAATACTACAGCCGCACATCGTTGCGCAAGGGCCAGATGCGCCATTCTATGGGGAACGCCGACCCCACATATGGTGGCGCGACCCTAACAAAACCGGCTCGCAGCCGTCAACTGCGGCTGTAGTACTAA
>DAOTXU010000082.1:0-2948 GCA_034435135.1 Anaerolineae bacterium
CATCGCCTCCAGGATGCCCAGCCCAAACGCCTCCAGGCGCGAAGTGGAGAGCAGCACGTCGGCCTGGCGGTAGAGTTCGGCCATGCGCGCCTGCGTCACGTGATGGTGCAGAGTCACGCGCGGCTGCGCCGCGCAGCGCTCGATGTGCGCGTTGCCGTCGGCCCAGGGCAGCACGATGTCGAAGCGCACGCGCGATGACGTGCGCCGGATGATCGCGTCGAGCATGTCCAGCCGCTTGATGGGCGCGTGCGAGCCGACCCAGAGCGCGCGGCGCGGGTCGCCGGGCCGGGGTATGGGTTTGGAGCGGGGATTGAAGATCGTCACGTCCGCAGCGTTATACACAAACTCCACCGTGCGCCCGTAATGCTCCTGAATCAGGTTGGCGACGGTGCGGCTGACTGCGATGATGTCATCGGCGGCGTGCATCAGCGCGCGCTCCATGTCGATGGTCGGCGCGTCGGGGTTCAGGATCGCCGCCGGCAGTTCGCCGCGCACCACCACAGGCCGCCGCGCCTCGCGCGGCTTCTGCGCATAGGCCCAAAGCTCCGCCTTCCAACTGGCGCACTCGGCCACATCGAAGTCCAGCCGGCCGAGCGCCGTGAACACCTGTTCGGCGTAGCGCGCCGGGTCGGGTTCTGCGTCCCGGATACTGACGATTTCCACACCATCGACGCCCACGCCCTCCGGCTCGGTGGCGGTGACGACGGTCACGCTTGCGCCGGCCTGGGTGAGCGAACTGGCGATGTTGGCGTAGAGCGTGCCCAACCCGCCGCCACGCCCGTCGCTGGCGATCTGCCGCTGACAGAGTACCACGCGCATACTCGTCCCTCTGCAGGGGCGAGGCAGCGCCTCGCCCAGGGCGACCCGCCGGGTAGCCGTAGGAAATGCCGCCGAAGGCGGCTCGCCCCTGCAACCACCACCAATATCCAAACGCCCACAATCTTAACCGATACGCGCGAATCTGGCTTATAATTGCGCGCCATAGACACCAAAGGGGCATGGCAGCCCATGCCCCTCCACCGCCACGAAAGGGGCGATATGGCGACGCGCGTGCTGGTCACTGGGGCGGGAGGGTTCATCGGCAGCCACCTGGTCGAAGCGCTGGTCCGCGAGGGCTGCGACGTGCGCGCGTTCGTGCGTTACAACTCCGCCGGGCGAGTCGGCAACCTGGAACTGCTCGCGCCGGAGGTGCGCCGATCGGTCGAGGTGTACTTCGGCGACCTGCGCGACGCCGACGCCGTGCGCAAGAGCATGGCCGGCGTCGAGGCCGTCTTTCACCTCGGCGCGGTGATCTCAGTGCCGTACTCTTTCCAGCACCCGGAGGAGACCACCGCCGTCAACGTCGGCGGCGCGCTGAACGTGCTCGCTGCCGCGCGCGATCTGGGTGTGCCGCGCGTGGTCGTCACGTCCACGAGTGAAGTCTACGGCACGGCGCAGTATACCCCCATCGACGAGAAGCACCCCATCAACCCGCAGTCGCCCTACGCCGCCGCGAAAGCCAGCGCGGACAACCTGGCGATGAGCTTCCACCGGACTTACGGCCTGCCGGTCGCCATTGTGCGCCCTTTCAACACCTACGGCCCGCGCCAGTCGGAGCGCGCGGTGATCCCGACGATCATCGGGCAGGCGCTGGCCCGCCCGGTGGTGGAGCTTGGCGCGCTGCACCCCCGGCGCGACCTGACCTACGTCGCGGACACGGCAGCGGGGTTTCTGTGCGCCTGGCGCGCGGGCGAAGCGGCGCTGGGCCAGCCGGTCAACCTGGGCACGGGCGCGAGCATCAGCATCGGCGACCTGGCGCGGCTTATCATCGGCCTGGTCGGGCGGCCCGTCGAGCTACGCTCGACCGAAGAGCGCAAGCGCCCCGAAGGCAGCGAGGTGTTGGAGCTGCGCGCCGACAACCGTCGGGCGCGCGCACTGCTCGGCTGGCAACCGGCAATCTCGCTGGAGGAAGGGCTGCGGCTCACCATCGAATGGGCGCGCAGCCACCTGGACCGCTTCCAGCCAGGGCGGTATCAAATCTAGCGCGGAAATCAACGCTCTCTCCTGTTTCACAATTTTCTCATCACCAAAAAACAACTATTGCTATATAATTAAGATGGACTCCTTACATCAACAGGGGTAATCTTTTTCCCTCGTCCCGGCGACGCAACTCCTGTTGTGATTTGAGTCGTTGCGCCTTCTGTATCAACTCCATAAGGGGGTAAACGCCATGAGAGACCGCAAGAACCTCGTTCGTTTCGCCGTGCTGCTCGCCATCGCAGCAGCTTGTGTATTTGCCGTGCCCGTCCAGGCTCAGGAGAACTCCGTCGCCATTGGAGGCTACAAGGTCTGCACCGATGGCGTAGGTTACTGGGTCGAAGGTTACAACGGTGCCTACCCCAACGCGCACTGGGACTTTCTTGTTGAGTGGGGGACTGGCGGATTTCTGACGCCAGTGAGTGAGGTGCCGCCAGGACAGTTCAGTGTCCTCAAGGTGTTTTACTACGGACTTACCATCGTGCCAGGAACGAACGTCTTCTTCGACGTGTTGATCTACGAGACCGACTCATACGATTCTCGAACCGCACCCGCCGAGGACTGCTCGATCGCTGACTGGGCATACGGGGAAGAATGGGCGACGTGCAAAACCACCATGCCCATCTTCTCGACCGATGTAGCGCCTGAAGCCGGGGTGGTCGAGGTCTACACGCTGTTCGGCGATCTGTTCCGGCCTGAGGGCTGGCGCGAGGCGTCCATCCCCGTCGCGGCGGGCCAACGGCTGGATAACGAGGTGTTGGTAGGCTGCAGTCGGCACGTGCGAGTCTGGTACACGCCGACCGGCGGCGCGCCGAGTCTGCTGCCGAGCCAGTTCTATCCGGGCGACTATGGCTCCGGTTGGGACGGTTCGGCGAGCTACCACACCAACTTCGCGGGCGCGGTTGCTGCCACCGCCCCGCTTGATCCCGGCG
>DAOTXU010000083.1:0-2261 GCA_034435135.1 Anaerolineae bacterium
CCGTCCCCCTCTCCCGGCTACGCCGGACTATAGCCGCAAGCGGAGAGGGGGTGTCGAGCCGCAGGCGAGACGGGGGTGAGGTAGAGAAAGGCCTTAGCACGGCCACCGGTTGGCGTAAGTTTGAATCAGTTCATAGAGAGAATCCGCAGGGGCGGGTCTGAAGGAAGTTGAAAGAGGCCGCGCCCCCTTATCCCCTGGCCTCCTCTCCTGCTGGGGTTCAGGAGCAGAGCGGCAACTCAATCTTTCAAGCGCCTCCCAGCCATTTCAGGGTTTCTTGGAGGACGCCTAATTACGAGAACCGGAAAGCCCTATTCAAACCAAACCCTAACTTGACTGATTAGAACTTTTGTTCTATACTGTTTGCAGTATCAGGTACCGCGCTGCCGGCGCTTGGCCGGCGACGCCGGATGTGTAGCGCCCGGCAACCCTCACACACGCGAGGGTTGCCGGGTTTTTTATGTCCTGCCGCAGGGTAGTCACGAACGACGAAAGGGGCTTGCAGCGCATCCAGGGTCGGCATCGTCAGCAGCCGCGACGGCGAGCGCTGCCCTGCGGCGTGTTCTCAAGGCGAATGAATGGGCGATCTGGACGAACTGCTACAGAAGCACGGCCTTCCCACGCTAGTCTACCTGGTGTGCCGGGCGCTGGGCCTCTCGGTGCGCGAGGCCTCGGAACGGGCCGGCTTCAGCCGATCAACCGGATACCAGCGCGAGCAGCAACCCTGGTGGCCGGGGCTGTTCGAGATGGTGCAGGCGCGCCTGCAAGACGCCGACCCGGCGCTGCTGGCGCTCGCGCCGGATGCGATCCGCGCCTACGAGCGCGCGCTCGGCCAGGCCGACAAGGCCGTCGCGCGCGATGTGCTCGACCGGGTGTTCGGCAAGCCATCGCCGCGCCGCCCAGAGGACAAGACGGCGAAACAGCCGCCGCTGTTGTTCTATGAACAAGACGACGACAGGCAGGACAACCATCCGCAGGCGCCACCTGCCGGCGCAGGCGGCCTTTATCAGGAGCGAGGCGGCGGAAGTGATGTTTAGCGGAGCGTTCGGCGCGGGCAAGACGCGCGCGCTGTGCGACAAGGCGGTCAAGCTGAGCCTGAAGCACCCCGGCAACCGGGGGCTGCTCTGCCGCAAAACCGAGGTCGCGTTGCAGGCGACCACGCTGCGCACGTTGCTTCAGGGCGACGGCAAGCTCGGCCCGGCGCTGCCGCCTGACTTCATCGCCCGCCACGAACGGACGCGGCGCACGGTCACGCTCATCAACGGCTCGGAAATCCTCTACGGCGGGTTGTTCGGCGAGAACAAGGGCTGGATCAACAGCCTGAACCTGGGCTGGGCAGCGGTAGACCAGGCGGAGGAACTCGAACTGGAGGACTGGCAGTTGCTTCAGGGCCGGCTGCGTCTGGATGTACCGGATGTGAAGCAACGTCAGCTCTTCGGCGCGTGCAACCCGCGCCACCCCGGCCACTGGATTTACCAGCGCTTCTTTGTCGAAAAGCCCGCCGGCTGCAAAGTCGTCGTCGCCAATACCAATGACAACCCACATCTGCCGCCGGACTATATCGCGCGTCTGGAGACGTTCACCGGGCCGTTCTACGAACGCTTTGTATTGGGGCGTTGGGTCGGCCTGGAGGGGCTGGTGTACGACAACTTCGACCCGCTCCGCCACATCATCGATCCGTTCCCGCTCGACCCGGCGTGGCGGCGCTGGCGCGCGGTGGACTTTGGTTACCAGAACCCGTTCGTGTGCCTGTGGGCGTGCGAGATTGGTCCTGACGCTCCCGCGCCCGAAGGCGCGCTGGTGATCTACCGCGAGATTTACCACACCCGGCGGCGCGTGGCCGAGCACGGCGCGCACATCGCGCGGCTGAGCGAAGGCGAGCGTATCCTCGCCACGTTTGCCGACCACGACGCCGCCGGGCGCGCGGAGCTTGGCGCGCAGGGCGTGCCGACGACGCCAGCAAACAAGGACCTGCTCACGGGCTTGCAGACCGTCCGCGCATGGTTGGGCGAGGATAACCAATTGCCGCGACTTTACTTCTTCCGGGATGCGCTCGTCGAGCGCGACCCACGCCTGACCACCGACCCGGTGACCGGCGGACATCGGCGCGCGCCGGCCTGCACCACCGACGAGTTCAGCTTCTACCGCTGGCCGCAGAGCGACGACGGCAAACCGGTCCATGAGCAACCGGTCAAGGCGCACGATCACGGCCTCGACGCGCTGCGCTATCTGCTTGCCAGCCTGGGCCGGGCGGAGTCGGCGCG
>DAOTXU010000084.1:0-10026 GCA_034435135.1 Anaerolineae bacterium
CATGCACTCATCAACCTTCGCCTGTTACTCCGACTCGGTCGGCGGGCCTTCGACAATATGCACCGTCACGCGATTGCTCTCACGCGCGTTGCCGGCGGCGTCGTAGGCGACCGCCCAAAAGGTGTGATCGCCGGGGCCGGTCATCATCCAGCGCGCGCTGAACGGCGGCACGGTGGTGGTGGCGATGCGCACGCCGTCCATGTAAATCTCCACGCGCCCCATCGAAACATTGTCGGCGGCGCGCGGCTGCAACGTGATGAACTCGTCGTTCGGGTAATGATACGTCTGCCCATCTTCGGGATACGAGAGCGAGAGGGTGGGGGCCTGATTATCCACCGTGACCGGCACCACGAAGTCCTCCACGCTGGAGTTGGTGCGCACCATCGTCAGACGCAGGCTATAAAGGCCATCGAGTGTGGTCGTGTCCCATCGGCCTAACAGGTCGTTCTCTTTCTGCTGAAACTGCGTCTGGCCGATCTGCACCCACTCGATGGGGTTGATGCCTTGCCCATAGTCGAGCCGGTAGTTGGAGAAACGGCGGTCGCGCGCGTTGCCGACGATGTCCACCACGCCGCGCACGTAAGAGAAGGGGCTGGGTTCGATGATGGTCACATCGCCATAGAGGTCGGCGGTGGTGGGGATGTTGGTCACGTCGTATTCGGTCGGCGGCTGGGCGATGCCGCTCTCGCGCACCCAGTCAGCGGCTTCAGGCGGGAAGATAGGGTACACCCGCTCCTCGATCAACGACGGGTCGGTGTACACGGTGGCGAGCAGGCCGTTGGCTTTGTTGATCTGGAACGGGCGGAAGATATTGTCGTACTGAAGCGGCTCCGTGCCGGCGATGAAAAGCTCCTTGCGTGTGGGGCAGTACTGGGTGGGGAGCAGGCCCGAAATCTCGCAGACGACGAGCGTCCGAACCGACGCCGGGCGCGTCCAGGTCTGCACGGGCAGGTCGCGGTGGGCGTATTCCATCACGGCGTGCCAGATCGGCCCCGCGCCTACCAGGCCGGTCGCGCCGACCATCGGCGTGGCGTCGTTGTTGCCCACCCATACGCCGGCCACGATCTGCGGCGTGTAGCCGACGGTCCAGTCATCGAGGTAGTCGTTCGTCGTGCCGGTCTTGACCGCGGCCGGGCGGGACAGCTCCAGCACGTTGTCCCGGCCCATCGCGGGTATGCGCGCTTCGTTGTCGGCGAGGATGTCGTTAATCAGGTAGGCAAGCGGCTCGGCAAGCACGGTATGGGTCGAGAAAGTGCCCCGGTCCTCGCCGTATTGCCACAGGACAAGGGGCGGGCCACCCTTCGGATCGTCCATCTCGATGCGCTTGATGGCGACCGGGTCGAGGATGCGGTAGCCGGGGCGGCGCTCGCTGTCGGGGACGGGCGCGCCGCGCATCTGGCCCATGTTGGCGAACACGCTGTAGGCGTAGGAGAGGTCGAGCAGGTTGACCTCGCCGCCGCCGAGGGTGAGTGAGAGACCGTAATAGTTCAGGTCCTTGTTGAGCGAGTTAATCCCCATGCGGTGCGCGGTGCGGATCACCTCGTCCACGCCGACCCAGCGCATCACCTGGACGGCGGGCACGTTGTAGGAGTTGGCGAGCGCGGAGCGGATGCTCACCGGGCCGCGAAACTTGCGGTCGAAGTTTTCGGGTACGTAGTCGGGCAGGGTGCCGCCCTGCGGAAAGCCGGTGCGCGCGTCCAGCACCATCGTGGCGGGGGTGTAGCCCTGCGCAAACGCGGTGACGTAAGTGAACGGTTTAAAGGTCGAGCCGGGCTGCCGGTAGCCGAGCGCCGCGTTGAACGCGCCGTCAATGTCTTCGTTGTCGTAATCGAGGCTGCCCACCATCGCCAGGATTTCGCCGGTCTGCGCGTTGAGCACGACGATAGCCGCGTTCGAGACCTTGTGGTCCCAGCCCTGGTGCGCTTCGGGCAGGGGCGGCAGGTACTCGGCGGCGGGGCAGGGCGCGCCGTTGCTCGCGTTGACCACCGTCGCCGGGCCTGCCCCGGACAGTCGCGCGACGTGAGTTCGCGCGATGCATTCAGCCTGGTATTGCAGGTCGAGATCGAGCGTGGTGTAGATGCGCAGCCCACCCCGGCTGACCAGGCGCGCGCCGTCGTAGCCCAGGTTGTCGAGGATGCGCTCGGCTTGCTGGCGCGTGTAGATGGTGAAGTGTGGCGCCTGAATGGCGTAGCGCTGGGTGAGGCGCTGCACCGCGACCGGCTCCGCGCCGATCTCGTTGGCCTCGCGCTGGCTGATGTACCCCTCCTGCACCATCGCGTCGAGCACGACGAGCTGACGCAGCTTGGCCTGCTCGAAGTTGTCGATGGGGTTCAGGCCGGGCGACTGAGGGATGGCGGCGATCATCGCGGCCTCGGCCATGCTCAGGTCGCGGACCGACTTGCCGAAGTAAACCTGGGCGGCGGCCTCAACGCCGTAGGCCAGGTTGCCGTAGAAGTTGGCGTTCAGGTACCACTCCAAAATCTGTGGCTTGCTGTAAATGCGCGAGATTTCGGCGGCGAGGATGATCTCCCGAATCTTGCGCTCCATGGTGATCTCGGTGGCGGTCTCCGGGTCAAAAAGCACCTGCTTCACGACTTGCTGCGTAATGGTGCTTGCCCCCTGGACGTAGCCACCCGTCAGGTTGTTCCACAGCGCGCGCCCCATGCCCCAGAGGTCGAAACCGGGGTTCTCGTAGAACGATGAGTCCTCGATAGCGATGGTGGCCCATTCAAGGAAGTCCGGTATCTCCGCCAGCGTCATCCACTGGCGGTCGCCGCCGAATGGGTCGATTACGTCCTGGAGCACGACAGCGCCGGTCTGGTCGAAGATGCGCGTGGTCTGGAAGCTCTCATGCACGGTGGTGATGGCTTCCGGGTCGGGGAGGTCTTGCACGAAATACGCATAGACCCCGACCATCGCCGCCGCGCCGGCGGCGACAGTCACCAGCGCAAGCGCCGCGCCGGCGGCGATCACTGCGCTCAGCGCACGCGCCCAACGGTAAGAACCCTGGCGGCCCCTGGAACGCCGACGCATACGCCGACCGACGATGTAACTCGGCCTCGTCGCCTGTGTCCTCATGTGCGGTTTGCCTGTCAATGGGGGGTCGGCAAAGCTCAACAGGTTACATGTCGGATGATAGCATAGTGTCAGGGATCGCACAATCTCCACGAACGGCAAGAGAGTCGCCTCGGCGACTCTCTTCAGCAACCGCTCATAGGTTTGACGCAACGGGTTCGGTGGGCGGTCAGGCCTGCGCGTTGTAGCCTGGGCCGTCGCGGTAGAAAGAGTAGTTGAACTTAATGTCCTCGGTCAGGTCCACGATTTCGCCGCCGGCAGCAGCGTATTGAGGGGCATCATGAGGCTTGCGTTCTTGACCGGCTTTCATCTCATAGGCAGGGGGCACTTCGTCTTCCGGGAAAATCGCCTCATACGGGCATTCGGGGACGCACGCGCCGCAATCGATGCAGGTGTCGGGGTCGATGTAGAACCAGGGCCATTCCGCTTCGGGCTGCCCCGCCACGATGCACTCGACCGGACACACCTCCACGCACGCGCCGTCGCGGAGGCACAGACTGGTGATTATGTAGGTCATTGGCAATGCTCCTTACGGGTCCTGAACGCTGTGGGCTTCAAAGGTGCAAATTCAAGCGTGATTGTACAGAAAAGCACTTAAACTGCCAAACCCATCCGCTGCGCTGAGCCTCCACGAGGATAATGGCGTCCACACCGGACATGACGACGACGTTCTCTGCGGCTTCGATTACCGGCCCAACTTCGTCCTGAACACCTTCGTTAACGCCGGCACGACCTCGAACAAATCGCCCACAATGCCGTAGCGCGCCAGCTTGAAGATCGGCGCATCCGGGTCTTTGTTGATGGCGACGATGATTTTGCTCGTGCGCATCCCGGCCTGGTGTTGAACCGCGCCGCTGATCCCACAGGCGATATACAGGTCTGGGCTGACCACCTTGCCGGTCTGCCCCACCTGGTGCGCGTAGGGGATGTAGCCCGCGTCCACCGCCGCGCGCGACGCGCCGAGCGCCGCGCCCAGCACCTCGGCCAGCTCGCGCAGCGGCGCGAAACCCTCCGGCCCGCCCACCGCGCGCCCGCCGCTGACGATGATCGCCGCGTCGGTCAGGCTGACCGCGCCCGCCGCCGCGTCAAAACCGACTTCCTTTGTGGCGATCTGGCCCTCGGCCATGGCCGGCGTCACGGCGTCAGGCGCGCCGTTTCGCGTGGGGTCGGCGTCAGGTGCAGGGAAGGCGCGTGCGCGCACGGTGATGAATGTAACCTCGCCCGTGCTGACCTCGGTGCTCAACAGCTTGCCGGCGTAGATGGGGCGCGTGGCCTTAATCGCCCCGCCGTCCACTTCCAGCGCGATCACGTCGGAGAGCAGGCCCGCGCCGGCGTCGAAGGCGGCGCTGCCCAACACGTCGCGCCCGCGCGTGGTCGCGCCGGCCACGACCGCTTTGGGCCTATGGTCCCTCGCCAGGCTGGCGAGCAGCGCAGCGTAAGGTTCCAACCGATAAACCGCCAGCGTCGCGTCGTCGGCCATGAGCACGGCGTCCGCGCCGCGCTGAAATGCCTCCTGTGCGATGTGGCCGACATCCCGCCCCAACACCACCGCCGTCACCGGCCCGCCAAGCGACTCGCTAAGCTGCCTCCCTGCACCGAGTGCTTCCCAGCTTGCGGGGACCGCCTTTCCGTCGAATTGTTCGATCCACACCAAGACGCTCATACCACCCCCTCTGCAATCAGCTTATCGGCCAGAATAGATGCAGCTTCCTCTACGGTGGGAGCCTGGATGAGTTCCGGCCTGACCTCTTGTTGGGGCAGGTTATAGATTGCGATCCGCCGGGTGCGTGGCACGACCACATCGGTGCGCAAGCCGAGATCGGCGAGCGATTTGACAGAAACCTGCGTCCGGTTGGCGACCCGTATCCCTTTGAACGACGGGTAGCGCGGCGCGTTGATATCCTTCACCACGCTCATCACCACCGGGAGCCGGGAGGTCACGATTTGCCGGCCTTCTTCAACCAGGCGCTCGACCTTAATCGTCCCGGCGTCGGGATCAATCTCGGCGATCTTCGACACGAACGTCAGCGCCGGCCAGCCGAGCGCCCGCGCGAGGCCCAGGAGCAGCGCGTCGGTGTTCGTGTCCACCGCCTCTTTGCCGGTGATAACCAGGCTCACGTCGCCTATCTGCGCGACGGCAGCGGCAGCGGCGCGCGCCAGCCCGAAGGCGTCCGCGCCGGCCAGCGCCTCATCCCAAAGGCGGAGCGGTTCGTCGCAGCCCATCGCAATCGCGTGCTTGAGCGCGGCGTCGTCTAACTCCGGGCCGACGGCCAGCACGGTGACTTTGCCACCGTGTGTTTCTTTGAGGCGCAGCGCCTCTTCAATCGCGTACTCGTCCCAGGGGTTGACGACGGTCGGTGCGTCGCCCCAGGCGACGACCCCGCTCGCGTTCACTTCGACGCGGGCGGCGGTGTCGGGTGTGCTCTTGGTGATGGTGACGATGTGCAAGATACAACCTCCTTCAGGCGGTAGGGACGAGTGCCGGTTCGCCTCTACCATGCCGGTGTCAAACGCCTTGCGCGCACAAGAACGCGACGATTTCCTGAGCGAGGCGTTCCGCGCCGTCATCGGTCAGGTGAATGCCGTCGAGGGTGTAAGTATATCCACGCTTTGGCCCCTGTTGGTTGTAGTCGTAGCGTGAGACGCGAGAACGTATCATGTCTGCTCCCAGCGACAACCAGGAATACGGGGGCCGGCTGGGGATGTGTGCAGGGGCTATCCGCGCCATCAGGTCCAGCGCAGGTACGCCACACCCGGCAGCGCTGCGCGCCGCTTCAGCATTGTATTCGCGGAGCTTCGCCGCCAGGGAGGGATTATGCTCTACCGGCGGCAGCGCCGCCCACACGTGCGCGGTCAGACCCAACAGCGCCTCTAACAGTTGTCGATAGCACCGGCTGAAGGTCTCGAAAACGATTTGCCCGCCGGGCACGCCTTTATACGCGCGGTAGAAAAAGCGCCAGCCACGCCCCTGAGACGCCGAAATCGCGTCGTTGACGCCGACCATCACCAGCACGCCATCGGGTTGGCGCGGCGCGACGTCGGTCGAGAGCCGGCGGAGCAGGTTGAGCGTGGTGTCGCCGCCCACGCCGGCGTTGATGCATTCCACGTGCAGGAGCGCCTGGGCGACCTTGCTCACATAGCCGACCCCTAGCTTGCCTTCGGTCAAGCTATCGCCCAAGAAGAGGATGCGCACGCCACCACCTTGATCTGTTTGAAGCTCCCAGGGAGCTTCAAGCTCCCTGGGAGCCAATCCGGGCATTCGTGTAATCCGCGTTATGCGTGGTTTCTCTGCTTGTTCACACACCATGTGCGAGCAGAAACGCCACGATCTCCTGCGCGACGCAATCCGCGCCCTGCCCGGTCAGGTGAATGCCGTCAATCGTGTAAGTATAGACGCCCTCCTGACCGAGGTCGTAAACGCGCCCGATGTTGGTATAGTCCAACTGGTCCGCGAGGTTGGCCGGGAGAAACATCGGCGGGCGGTCGGGGACATAAGCCGGCGTGAGCACAACCATCAGGTCAAGCGTCGGCACATGCAACTCGGCGGCGATCCGCGCCGCCTCGGCGTTGTACTGGCGCAACTTCTGCACAATCACGTGGTTGCTCTCTATCGGCGGGAGCGCGACCCACACGCGCCCGGCGATGTCGAGCAGCGCCTCCAGCAGTTCGTAGAAATACCGCTTGAACGCGCCGAGAGCGATTTGCCCGCCCGGCACGCTTTTCTTCTCCTGGAAGTAAAGCGGCCATCCCTGTCCCCACGTCACCGACACGGCGTCGTTGATCCCGGTCATGACGAGCACGCCGTCGGGCTTGTGGGGCGCGACATCGATGTCCACGCGCCGGCAGAGATTCAATGTGGTGTCGCCGCCCACGCCAGCGTTGATGCATTCCACGTGCGGGAGCGCCTTAGCGACCCTCTCGACGTAGCTGGTCCCATGCACGCCTTCGGTCAGGCTGTCGCCCAGGAAGACAACGCGCATTTTACTTCTTGCCGTTGACGTGGAGCACGTCGGCGAGGCGCACATCCACCGCTTTCCCGCGCCAGCAACAGATCGGCGTGTCCTGTCTGGCCTCTGCGGGTGTCAGCCAGAAGACCCCGCGTTCCCGGTCGGCGTCAAGCACCTGGCGCTTCACGTCGGGGTTGGTGAACGTGACATTGAACACTTCCCAGAAGAACTGGGTCTCCGCGACGCGCGCACCGGGCCGGTCGGATTGCGCCCGGCGTTCCAGCGCGCCCGCATATCTGAAACTCACGTCCTCGCGCGATAGTTCCGATAAGACGCCCTGCTCTTCGACCAATTCCTCCACCAATTCCCTGAACGGGTCGCGCTCACGCTCCACGCGCCGGTTGAACCAACGCCGGAACGTAGCGAGGCGAGTCTCCGCCTCGTCATTTTGGATGTAAAAGCGCAGTTCGCAGCCGCTCCGGTCTTCGGGTTCCGCGCCGATCTGTGGCAGGATCGGCGGTTCAAAGTGCCATAGAGTACCGCCGAGCGGGGTGATGACATACTTACCGGTGTACGCGCGCACCCGGTTGAGAATAAAAAGATACCGGCCCTCGTGCTCGATGCGACAAAACGCCGCGCAACTGACCCGCAACTGTCCCATAACAGGCTATTATAAAGCCAAACCCAGTTTTATGCCTTGTGCGGAGTAAGGTATACTCGCGCTGTCTGCTCCTGGCTCGTCTGCGCTCAGCGCAAGCACACCATATCAAGAGGCCATGTCGCTGACCGAGCTGACCATCACCGAAGCGCGCGCGCGGTTGCGCGCCGGCGAGATGTCGTCTGTAGAACTGACGCGCGCCTGCCTGGACCGGATCGACGCGCTGGATGGCAAGATCAAGGCGTTCCTGGCGCTGACGCCTGAGCCGGCGCTCCAGGCTGCCGCCGAAGCCGACCGCCGACGCGCCGCCGGCGCGGATGCGCCGCTGCTCGGCGTCCCGCTGGCGATAAAAGATGTGCTGGCGCTCAGGGGCGCGCCCTGCACGTGCGGCTCGCGCATTCTGGAAGGGTTCGTCCCGCCGTTTACCGCCACCGCGGTGCAGAAACTCATCGACGCGGGCGCGGTGGTCCTGGGCAAGACCAACACCGACGAGTTTGCGATGGGGTCCTCTACCGAGAACTCGGCGTACTTCACCACGCGCAACCCCTGGGACCTGGAGCGCGTGCCGGGCGGCTCCAGCGGCGGGAGCGCGGCGGCGGTCGCGGCGAGCATGGCGCTGGGCGCGCTCGGCACGGACACGGGCGGGAGCGTGCGCCAGCCGGGGGCGCTGTGCGGGCTGGCGGCGCTCAAGCCGTCTTACGGGCGGGTGAGCCGCTACGGACTGGTGGCGTTCGCATCGTCGCTGGACCAGGTGGGCGCGCTCGCGCACACGGTCGAGGACGCCGCGACGCTGCTCGGCGTGATCGCCGGGCACGATCCGCGCGACTCAACATCTGTCAGCATTCCCGCGCCCGATTACGTCGCCGCCCTCACCGGCGACCTGAGAGGTGTCCGCATCGGCGTGCCGCAAGAGTATTTCATCGAAGGGATGCAGCCCGAAGTCGAGGCGGCGGTGTGCACCGCGCTTGAGCAGCTCAAGGCGCTCGGCGCGGAGGTCCGTGCGGTGAGCCTGCCGCACACGGAATACGCGCTGCCGGTGTACTACCTCATCGCGCCGGCGGAGGCCAGCGCCAACCTCGCGCGCTACGACGGCGTGCGCTACGGCCCGCGCATCGAAGCGGGCGAGATGTGGGCCACGTACAAGGCCACGCGCGGCCAGGGCTTCGGGCCGGAGGTGAAGCGGCGCATCATGCTCGGCACCTATGCGCTCTCCGCCGGCTACTACGACGCCTACTATCTCAAGGCGCAGAAGGTGCGCACGCTCATCAAGCGCGACTTCGACGAGGTGTGGAAGCAGGTGGATGTGGTCGTGTGCCCGACCTCGCCGACGACCGCGTTCAAGATCGGCGAGAAGGCCGACGACCCGCTTCAGATGTACCTCTCCGACGTGTTCACGCTCGCGGCGAACCTGGCCGGCATCCCCGGCCTGAGCGTGCCGTGCGGCTTCGACGATAAGGGCCTGCCCATCGGGTTGCAGATCATGGGGCCGGCCTTCGGCGAGGCGATGGTGCTGCGCGTGGGCCACGCCTACGAGCAATCGACGATGTGGCATAAGCAGCGCCCCATCCTGGTTTAGGCCGAAGGGGCCACTAGACATCACACCTGCGTGTTGGTTCCGTCAGGCTCCAGGCTTTCTTAAGGAGGGGAAAATGCATGGGGAAATCGAGATTATGGGTGAACCCTTTGTCTGCGGTGCGAACAAGGAAGGACATAGAAGAAAGCGGGAATGGTTTGAGCAGAATTACCCTCTTGGCCTGAAGTGCATGGTTATCCATTGCATCATGGTGGTCAAGAAACACTCAGGTGAGGGTTACGGCTCGTTGCTCATCCAGGAATGCATCCAGGATGCCAAGAGGCAAGCAATGGATGGCGTCGTGGCGCTTGCGACTGAGAAGACTTGGTGTGCGGACAGCCGGATTTACGCGAAAAACGGCTTCGAAGTTGTGGATAGCGCTCCTCCTGCTTTCAAGCTGCTTGTGAATCGCTTCGGCGATGCGGAGTTTCCCTCACTCGGCAATTGGAAGCTGAGGCTAGACAAGTATGAATCTGGTGTATATATGTTCTATTCCAAACAATGTCCTTTCATGAGAGGGGATTCACTGCGCGCCCGCCAAGAGTGGCTCAAGTCAGAATATGGTATTGAAGCGAAGGTGATAGAGATCACCGACTACCAAGCCGCCCAGGCGAACCCTTGTGTATGGGGTACTTATGGCATTGAACTGATTCAAACTTTTGCCAACAGCTGGCCGTGCTAAGCGTTTCTCTACCTCACCCCCGTCTCGCCTGCGGCTCGACACCCCCTCTCCGCTTGCGGCTATAGTCCGGCGTAGCCGGGAGAGGGGGACG
>DAOTXU010000085.1:0-2351 GCA_034435135.1 Anaerolineae bacterium
CCGTCCCCCTCTCCCGGCTACGCCGGACTATAGCCGCAAGCGGAGAGGGGGTGTCGAGCCGCAGGCGAGACGGGGGTGAGGTAGAGAAAGGCCTTAGCACGGCCAGCTGTTGGCGTAAGTTTGAATCAGTTCAGTAAAAAGATCAGCGTTGGCCGCGTTATCCGCGGTCGAGAGGGGCGCGCACGCCGCGCCCTCTGGGAAAAAGCAAGATTTAAGGAGGAAGCCATGCAACCCTATATCGCTAAACTCCTGCAACGAGAGAGCCTGACCGCCGACGAAGCCGAGGCCGCCATGCACACCATCATGTCCGGCGAGGCCACACCCGCGCAGATCGGCGGCTATCTGATCGCGCTGCGCATGAAGGGCGAGACGGTGGACGAGATCACCGGCAGCGCGCGCGCCATGCGCAACCACGCCAGCCGCGTGCATGTGAACCTCAACGGCGACCCGTTGCTTGACACTGCCGGCACCGGCGGCGACGGCGCGCATACGTTCAACATCTCCACCGCCGCCGCGTTCGTGATCGCCGGGGCGGGGCGCAAGGTCGCCAAGCACGGGAACCGTGCCGCCTCGTCGCGTTGCGGCAGCGCCGATGTGCTCGGCGCGCTCGGCGTCAACCTGGACCTGACGCCGGAGCAGGTGGGCGCGTGCATCGACAAGATCGGAATCGGCTTTCTGTTCGCGCCCAAGTTCCACCCCGCGATGAAGCACGCGGTCGGCCCGCGCCGCGAGTTGGGTCAGCGCACCATCTTCAATGTGCTGGGGCCGCTCACAAACCCGGCGGGCGCGACGCACCAACTCATCGGCGTGTACGATCCCGCGCTCACGCACACCATGGCGGAGGTGCTGGGCGCGCTCGGCGGCAGAGCGGCGTTTGTGGTTCACGCCTGCGACGGCCTGGACGAACTGAGCACCGCCGGTCCCAACCGGGTGAGCCATTTGAAGGACGGGCGCGTCACGACGTTTGCGTTGGACGCGACCGAGCTGGGCCTGCGCCGTGTGGCGCGCGATGACCTGCACGGCGGCGACCCGGAGGAGAACGCGCGCATGTTGCGCGCGGTCCTCTCCGGCGAGGACCACAGCCCGCGCCGCGACGTCGTGCTGCTCAATGCTGCGGCTGCGCTTGCGGTGGACACGGGCGACCTCCGCGCCGGCTTGCGCGAGGCGACCGAGGCACTGGACAGCGGCGCGGCGCTGGCGAAGCTCGATGCGCTGGTGGACATGAGCCAGCGCGTCGCCGCCGCGTAGAGGATTGGGCGTAGGGGCAAGGCGCGCCGTGCCCCTGCGCCGGGAAGAGAGACGCTGTGAGCATCCTTGACGAAATCTTCGCCCACAAGCGTGAAGAGGTCGCGCGGTTGAAGCAGACGCGCCCGCTCGTCGAAGTTCGCGCGGAGGCCGAGCGCGCACCTCCGCCGCTTGACTTCATCGCCGCGCTGCGGGACGGCGCGTCGCGGCCAACGCTGATTGCGGAGGTCAAGCGCGCGTCGCCGTCGCGGGGGCTGCTGGCGCGGGACTTCGACCCGGTGCGGCTGGCGCGCACCTATCAAGAGAACGGCGCGGCGGCCATCAGCGTGCTGACCGATGCACGCTACTTCATGGGCCATATCGACCACCTGCGCCAGATTTCCATAAATCTGTCTGCAAAGGCTGAGATAGGGGGCTTAAGCCCCCTGTCCAATGATGGTGAGGATGCCTTGCAGACGGGTTCTCATCTCTCACCGCGCCTGCCGCTGCTGCGCAAGGACTTTCTCTTCGACCCCTATCAGCTTTATGAGGCGCGCGCCGCCGGGGCAGACGCGGCCCTGCTCATTGTCGCCGGCCTTGAGCCGGCGCTGCTCCGCGACCTGCACGCGCTCGGCTGCGCGTTGGGAATGGCTCCGCTCGTGGAGGTGCACAACGCCGAAGAGCTGGAAGTCGCGCTCACCTGCCGGCCCATGTTGATCGGCGTGAACAACCGGGACCTGCGCGACTTCTCGGTCAACCTGGAGACGACCTTCCGCCTGCGCGAGCTGATCCCCCGCGAAGTGTGCATGGTCGCTGAGAGCGGCATCCACACGCCCGAAGAAGTGGCTCGTCTCGCGGGAGCGGGCGTGGACGCGATTCTTGTGGGCGAGGCGCTGGTCACCGCGCCGGATGTGGCCGCGAAGGTTCGCAGCCTGACGCAGTGGCATAGCAGGTAGCTTCCCGGAAGCTCCGAGCTCCCGGGAAGCAAAGAGGATATAGCAGTGAAGTGATTCAAGCTTTTGAGCCAACGACCCCGGTGCTTGTGGTGCTTGTCGTGTTTGCGGGCGACCTCACCCCCGTCCCCCTCTCCCGGCTACGCCGGACTATAGCCGCAAGCGGAGAGGGGG
>DAOTXU010000086.1:0-1536 GCA_034435135.1 Anaerolineae bacterium
TACGCCTGGGCGCAACAACCGCGCCCGCGTTGGTGGTTCAGCCGCCTGTACGCGAAGGAGTAGCACTATAGATGTCTAAATACATCGCAACCAGGGCCATTAGAGGCGCGAACGCCATCGTCGCCGAAGCCGACGTGATGTTGCAGCGCGCCCTTAAGGAAAAAGGCCCCAGCACCCCGGTCGCCTTCCCCAACACCGCCTACTACCTGCCGTTCATCCTGGCGATGACCGGCTGGGAAATCAAATCTCTGGGCGATCTGAAGAAGGTCGTCGAGCACGCGAAGGGCCTGCTCCACCCCGCGCCGTCTGAAAGCCGCTGGTCGCCTTACCTGGGCGAGACGCTGGACTGCGGCATGGCGACGCTCTTCGCCGAGGAAACCATCGCGGCGGTCCGATTCGCCTACAACCTGGAGCCGCAGCCCATTCCGGGGCTGCAACTGGCCGGCGGCACCGATTACGGGATGAACGGCGCGGGCGGCTTCGCCAACGGCCCCATCGACGACATCCAGTTGCGCTCGTGGGGCATCCAGCTTGTGGACGGGCGTATGCCCGGCTTCGCGGCCATCGTCGGCAGGGCCAAGAGCAACGAGATTGCCGTGCGCCTGGTGCGCGAGTTGCAGCAGCGCAACATCCTCATCTTCCTGTGCGGCAACGTCAACGGGCGCAGCATCATCCACCAGCTCATGGAAGAAGGCGTCGAGATCGGCTATGACACCTACATCGTGCCCTTCGGCCTGGACACGATCAGCGCCATCTACCCGCTGGGCTTCGCTTCGCGCTCGGCGCTGACCTTCGGCGGCCTCAAGGGCGGGCAGTCGCGCGAGATTCTGCTTTACAACAAGCAGCGCGTCTTCGCCTTCGTGATCGCCCTCGGCGAGGTGGACGACCTCAAGTACGCCACCGCCGCCGGCGCGATCAGCTTTGGCTTCCCGGTGATCGCCGACACGATCATCCCGCAAATCCTGCCCACCGGCGTCACCGACTATGAGCACGTGATCTCCATGCCCTTCAACGAGATCGAGGGCAAGGACGACGGCGAGCGCGCCGCCCGGCTGGTGCAGAAGTGCATCGAGGTGCGCGGCGTCAAGATCAAGGTCAGCGAGGTGCCCATCCCCGTGCCCTACGGCTCGGCCTTCGAGGGCGAGGTCGTGCGCCGCGCCGACATGCGCATCGAGTTCGGCGGCAAAAACTCGCGCTGCTTCGAGTACCTCAAGATGGTCGATATGGAGGCCATCAACGACGGCGAGATCAAGGTCGTCGGCCCTGGCCTGGACACAGTGGAAGACGGCGGCACGATGGACATGGGCATCGTGGTCCAGGTGGCCGGGCGTAAGATGCAGAAGGACTTCGAGCCGGTGCTGGAGCGCCAGATTCACTACTTCGTCAACGGCGCGAACGGCGTACAGCACATCGGCCAGCGCGACATCGCCTGGATTCGCGTGAGCAAGGCCGCCGCCGAGAAGGGCTTCGACCTGGTGCACTTCGGCAAAATCCTGCACGCGCGCCTGCACGCCGACTTCGGCGCGATTGTCGATA
>DAOTXU010000087.1:0-11063 GCA_034435135.1 Anaerolineae bacterium
ACACCCCCTCTCCGCAAGCGGAGAGGGGGACGGGGGGTGAGGTGTCCGCCAACACGACAAGCGCCACACGCACCGCGGTCGTTGGCTCAAAAGCTTGAATCACTTCAGGCTTTACTCCTCCGCCGGGAACGATTCATGCCGCGCCCAGATGCGCACTGTGCCGTCGGCGCTCGCGGTCGCCAGTCGATCCCCATCAGGCGACCATGCCGCCCAAGCGACCGAATCCGTGTGGCCTTTGAGCGTTGCCGCCAACTCACCCGCCGCTTCATCAGGCGCGAGCCGCCACAGGTACACCGGGCCGTCCCCGGTCCCGCCGGCCAGGAGCGCGCCATCTGGCGACCATGCCAGCGATGTGAGCGCCCCCGGCGCTTCCCATCCGCCCAACTCAGCGCCGGTTGCAGCGTCTACAATGCGCACGGTGCGGTTTTCGGCGCGCGCCAACAGACTCGCGTCGCGCGTGCGCGCGGCGACATTGGCGTCAACAGGAGACTGCTCGCCGCCGGCGTCCTCCCAGGTGCGGATCACCTCGCCGGGGTTGCCGGTGACTTCCCACGCACGGACCGCGCCGTCCGCGCCGCGCGCGAAGACCCGCTTGCCATCGGCAGACCACGCGACCGCCTCGACCTCGCCCCAGTGCCCGGTCGCAGCGGCGCGCCGCACCACCATGCCCTCCACGACCTCCCACAGGCGGATGTCCCCGTCCGCGCCCGCGCTCGCCAGCAGCCCGCTCCCGGACCACGCCAGCGCGTTAACGGCCTCGCCGCCGTGCGCCCGGATCGTGGCGATTTGTCGCCGGGTCACGGCATCCCAGATGCGCACCATGCCGTCGGCGCTGGCCGTTGCCAGCCGGTCGCCCCCCGGCGACCACGCCAGCGCGTTGACGGCCCCCTCATGGCCGCGCAGTTCCGCGACGAGCGCGCCGGTGTCCGCATCCCATAGCTTCACGCCGCCGTTCCACATCCCACCCGCGATGAGCGGCTCCTGCGGATGCCACGCCAGGCTGGTGATGCCATACTCGACAGCCAGGAGCGGGTTGAGCCACAGTTGCGCGCCGGCCTCCGCGCCGCCGGCTGCGTCGAACGTAAGCTGCCACACGAGCGCCGCGCCATTCTCAGAGCCAGCCGCCAGCCGGCTCCCATCGGGCGACCACGCGACCGCCTCAACCGGCTCCGTATGGCCCTCCAGCACGGCGACCTGCGCGCCGCTGCCGGCGTCCCAGAGCCGCGCGGTGAGATCGTAGCTCACGGTGGCGACCGGGGTGCCGCGCGGACTCCACGCCACGTCGGTGACCCAGTTCGCGTGGCCTTCCAGCAGAGCTACCGGTACGCCGCTTGCCGCATCCCCGGCTTCGCCGGGCGCAAGCAGCCAGATGCGGGCGGTGTCGTCCCAGCTGCCGGTTGCCAACCGATCCCCATCGGGCGACCAATCGACCGAACTGACCCACAGCGTGTGCCCTTCCAGCAGAGCAATCGGCTCAAGCTCAGCCGTATACACCCACACGCCGATGGAACTCGCCGCCGCGAGCGTCTGACTATCAGGCGACCACGCCAGGTCTGTCACGACGCCCCGGCCCAGGCGCAGGACCTCGCGCCAGGTCTGCGCATGTGGAACGCGGATCGCCGCCGCAGCCGTCATCGTCGTCAAAGCGATCATCGCCGCTATCCCCAACGCAGGCCAACAGCTGACCTTACGCACCGCCACCCACAATCTGCGCCACCAGCTTTCTAAAGTGCGCCCCGCGCGCGGTGAAGTCGGCGTAGGCGTCATAGCTCGTGCCCCCCGGCGAGAGCAGCACCACCTCGCCGGGCCGGGCCGCCTCCGCCGCCAGCTTCACCGCTGCTTCCAAATCCGGCACGACATCGATTGCTTCTAGCCCATCCCGGACAGGGGGCTTAAGCCCTCTGTCCGAACTGTTCCGAGCCTCCCACGCCTGCCGCACGTGCCCCGCGATCATTGGCCCCGCCTCGCCGAACGCGATCAGCCGGCGCACGCGCTCCACCGCCAGCGCCGCGAACGCCTCCCAGGGGAGCTTCTTGTCGCGCCCGCCGGCGAGCAGCACTATCGGCTCATCGAAGCTGCGCAGCGCGGCCATCGCGCGCTCCGGCGCGGTGGCGATGCTGTCGTTGATCCACAGCACGCCGTCCACCGTCGCCACCGGCTCAAGCCGGTGCTCCACGCCGGTGAAGGCGGCGATGGCCTCGCGCATCGCCTCGACCGGGACGCCCGCCGCGCCGGCAATCGCGCACGCCGCGAGCGCGTTGAGCAGGTTGTGACGCCCACGCAGCCGGATCTCTGCGCGCGCACACACGACCTCCGGCGCGCAGCCGGGCCGGGCGAGCACCAGCCAGTCTCCATCCAGATAAGCGCCCGGCGTCGCTTTCTCTTCCGCGCTGAACCACCACAGGTCGCCATGCACAATCCCGGCCAGCGCCCGCGCGCCCGGATCGTCACGCCCCAGCACGGCGGCGTCGCCCGGCTTCTGGTGATGCAATAGTTGCGCCTTCGCCGCCGTGTACGCCTCCATCGTGCCGTGCCGGTCGAGATGGTTCGGTGTGATGTTCAGGACCGCCGCCACGTGCGGGCTGACCGTCATCAACTCAAGCTGGAAGCTGGACAGCTCCATCACCACCCAGTCGCCCGGCGCGACCTGCTCCACTTTGCCGATGAGCACATACCCGATGTTGCCGCCGACCCAAGTTGTCGTTCCCGTCGCCTTGCACATCTCGCCGACCAGGGTTGTCGTCGTGGTCTTGCCCGCCGAGCCGGTGACGCCGATAACGCGCGCCGGGCAGCGCTCAAGGAACAACTGCGCGTCGTTGGTGAGCGGGATGCCGCGCGCCCGCGCCTCGGCCACCAGCGGCAGGTCGAGCGGCACGCCGCCGCTCAGGCAGAGCAGGTCTGCATGATCCAGCAGCGCGAGCGGGTGCTCGCCCAGCGCATAAGCGACCGGCAAGCCAGCCAGCGCCGCGATGCCGTCGCGCAGGGCGTCCGCGCCGCGCGCATCGGTGACAGTCACGTGTGAGCCGTGCTGCGCCAGCCAGCGCGCCGCCGCGACTCCCTGCCGCGCCAGCCCGATGACGAGCACGCTCCTGCAGTTCACCTGAGTCGCCATTCAGCATTCGCCTTCAGAGCTAACCGCGAATAACACAGATAACACGAATTAAGATTTATAATCGGTGTTATTCGTGTTATTCGTGGTTTAACTATATCAACGCCAGCGCCACGCCCAGGATGGCCGACAGCAGCCCCACGAGCCAGAACCGCTGCACCACCTGCGTCTCTGACCAGCCGAGCAACTCAAAGTGATGGTGCAGCGGGGCCATCTTAAACAACCGCTTGCCGTGCGTGAGCTTGAAATAGCCCACCTGCAAGATCACCGACAGGGTTTCAGCCACCGGGATGATGGCGATGACCGGCAGCAACAACCATTGGCCGGTCATCAACGCCACCGTGCCGAGCGTCGCCCCCAACGCCAGAGACCCCACATCGCCCATGAAAAGCTGCGCCGGGTGCGCGTTAAACCACAGGAACCCAAAGCACGCGCCCACCACCGTGAAGCAGAAGCCCACCAGGAAGGTCTGATCCTGCATCAGCGCCACCACGCCATACGCGGCGAACGCGCTCGCGGTGATGATGCCCGCCAGCCCGTCCAGGCCGTCCGTGAAGTTGACCGCATTGGACATGCCCACGATGACGAACATCGCAATCGGGACCCAGAGCGCCGGGCTGACCTCGACCACGACCGGGATGAACGGCAGCGCCACCGAGTTGGCGAACGAAAAGTCGCCGTAGGACATCACGACGGTCACGATTCCGGCCAGCACCAACTGCGCCAGGAACTTGGCGCGCGGCGACAGCCCCTCGCCGCGCGCGCGCAGCCCCCGGATGCCCTCCCAATCGTCGATCGCTCCCAGCGCGCCGAAGGTCACCAGCACGAACAGCGGAACCAGGATCGACGCACCCGTGATGTCGGACAGGTTCGCCAGGTCCACCAGGTTGAGCGCGCCAGTGATGAGGATCACCGGGATGAGGATCATCAGCCCGCCCATGGTCGGCGTGCCGGTTTTGATCTGGTGCGTCTGCGGCCCATCGACCCGGATTTGCTTGCCGACCCGCAGCCGGCGCAAGATTTCCACAAAGGGCTTGCCCCAGATCACGCCAAGCAGGAACGTGATCGCGCCCAGCGACAGCGTAAACGGAAGTCCCGTTGTCAAAGCCTGTTTCTCCTCAAACTTAAAACGGTGCAGCGCCGAGACACAGGGTAGCTCCACAGGATAACGTGGTCATTTGAAAGCGTCGCCCGTGCGACCAGGACAGGGGGCTTAGAACCTATCCGAAAAACCGTCTCAAACGACCTGGACAAGGGGCTTAAGCCCCTTGTCCAACGTTATTCGGATAGGCTCTTAAGCCCCCTGTCCTCTCCATTGCCTGGAGAGAGAAAAATCATAAAACTTTGTGCCCTCAATGTCTCCGCGGCTCGCTTTCTGTTGGCTGACTCATCACCTCGACAATCTTGTCCATGTGCATCGCGCGCGACCCCTTGACGAGCACATAGTCGCCCGCGCGGACTTCCTTCATCAAGAAGTCAATCGCCTCCAGATGCATGTCAAAGCTGTGCACGATGCCCGCCGGCATCCCCGCGTCGAGCGCCGCCGCCGCGATGACCCTGCCGCGCGGCCCGACCGTCACGAGCAGGTCGGCCACCTCGCGGGCGCGCGCGCCGACCATCCTGTGGCCGGCCTCCTCGTAGCTGCCGAGTTCGAGCATGTCACCGAGCACCGCCACGCGCCGCCCCTCCAGCTCGGCGAGCAGGTTCAGCGCTGCGAAGGTGGAGTCGGGGCTGGCGTTGTACGTGTCGTCGAGCAGCACGCTCCCGCCCGGCCCGGAGATCGCCATCAGCCGCAACTGTACCGCGCTGAACTGCAACCCTGCCAGAATCTCGTCCCAGGTCATCCCTTCGACCAGGCCGACCGCCGCCGCGCGCAGCGCCGTGTGAGCGCTGTGCCGCCCCAGCAGCGGCACTTTGACCGAAAACGCCTCGCCGCCGCAGTGAAGCCGGAAGCGAATCCCTTCGAGGCCCAGACCGGTCACCTCTGAAGCGCGCACGTCGGCGTCGTGAGCAAGGCCATAAGTCACCACACGCGCGCGCGTCTTGCGCCGCATCCCCAGCACGTTGGGATCGTCCGCGTTGAGGATGGCGACGCCGCCGTCCGCCTCAGCCGGGAGCGCCTGCACCAGTTCTGACTTGGCGGCGATGATGCCCTCCATGCTGCCGACGCGCTCCAGGTGCACCGGCCCGACCATCGTCACCACGCCGACAGCAGGGCGCGCAATCTCGCACAGCCGGGCGATCTCCCCCACGTCGTACATGCCCATCTCCAGCACGGCGCGCTCATGTTCAGGCCGGAGCTTGAGCAGCGCCAGCGGCAGGCCGATATCGCTGTTGAGGTTGCCCTCGCTCTTGAACGTGTTAAACCGCCGTTCGAGCACAGCGGCGATCAGCTCTTTCGTCGAGGTCTTGCCGACGCTGCCGGTCACGCCGACCACGCGCGGCGTGAAGCGCGCGCGCCAGCAGGCCGCAAAGCGCTGCAATGCCTCCAACGCCGAAGGGACGCGGAGGCACACGGGAGGCTGTGCAGTTGCCAGCGCCGCTTCGTCGAGCGGGGCAGCCAGGTCCAGCACAGGCGCGTCAACCCCCGGCGGCGCGCGCTCCACCAGCGCGGCAATCGCGCCGCGCGCGAAGGCATCATTGACGTACTCATGACCGTCGGTATGCTCGCCGTGCAGCGCCACAAACAGCGCATCAGGGACCGCCTCGCGCGAGTCGATGACGACCTCAGAGATGGGGAGGTTCAGAACCTCACCCCCTGCCCCCCTCTCCACCGTGTGGAGAGGGGGAAAATCGCTGGAGCCGGTCAGCGCTTCGAGCAGGCAGCCCAGGGTCAGCATGATTCACCCCCCAACGGCGGCCTCGATTTGATGCCGCACATCGTCAGGCGGGATTTCTAACAGAACTACCAGCCTTTGCGCAAATTGTGCGAACAGCGGCGCCGCCGTCTGCGTGCTCCACCGCGAGGTGCGGGGCCGGTCCAGGCGCGCCAGGATAACCACCTGCGGGTCTTCGGCGGGCAGGAAGCCGACGAAGGTGCAGATGGTTTCGTCTTCAATGTAGCCCGCCGGCGTGGGGATTTCGGCGGTGCCGGACTTGCCCGCCACGGTGTAGCCGGGCACCTGGGCCTTGTCGCCGCCATACAGCACCACATCGACCATCATCTGCGTCAGGGTGCGCGCGGTCGCCTCGGAGATAGGCCGGCCCATGTACTGCGGCTGCGCGGTGAACACGTTCGCGCCGTCGATCTGCTGGTGGATGACGTGCGGGCGCACCAGCAAGCCCCGGTTGGCGACCGCGCCCACCGCCGTGATGAGTTGGATCGGCGTCACGCCCACGCCCTGCCCGAACGCATTCGTGCCCAGGTCGCTCTCCGCCCATTCGGGGTCGCCCGGCACCTTGAGCCGCCCGCTCGCCTCGCCTTCCAGGTCGATGCCGGTGGGCGTACCGAGTCCAAACGCCTCCAGGCAGGAGTAGAAACGGGACGGCCCTAACGTGACGCTGAGCCGGGCTGCGCCGACGTTCAGCGAACGGACCAGGAGTTGCGTCATGGTCTGCTGGCCGTAGGCTTGCCGGTCCCAGTTGTAGATTTCGCGCCCGCCCACCTCGATCACGCCTTCATCGACATAGACCGAGTCAGGCGTCACGACGCCGTGCTCCAGCGCGCAGGCCATCGTCAGCACTTTGAGCACCGACCCCGGCTCGTACATGCTGCTGACGGCGGGGTTCACGCGCTGCTCGGCGGTGAAATTCTGGTACCGGTTAGGGTCGTAGCCGGGGGTGCCCGCCATGGCGAGGATCGCGCCGTCGCGCGGGTCCATCGCAATGATCATGCCGCCGTCGGCCTGGTACTGCTCAACGCCCTGGGCGAGAACCTGTTCGGCGAGAAATTGCGCGTCGCGGTCAATCGTGAGCACCAGGTCGGCGCCAGGTTGGGGCGGTGGGGTGAAGCGCGCGTCAAAGGGGATGTTGCTCGTCAGGCTGGTGCTGTCCTCGACGCGACCGGCGAGCTTCGACTGGTAATATCCCTCAACGCCGTAATAACCCTGCCCCTCGGCGTTGACGAAACCGAGCACCGGCCCGCACAGCGGCCCCTGGGGATAGAACCGGCGCGGCGCGGCCTCAAGCTGCACGCCTTTCAGGTCTTGCTCCATAATGCGCCGGCCGATCTCCGCGCTCACCGCGCCGGGCAGCGGATACCAGAGCTTTTTGTTCTCGCCCTCGGTCGCCTGGACCCATTGCTCCCACAGCGCGACCGGGTCGCGGCCCGTCAGCGCGGCGAGGGTGACGAGCACGTGCTCCGGGTCGCGCACCAGCGGCACGTCGATGCCGATTTTGTACTCGACGGAGTTCGTCGCCAGGAGTTGGCCTTTGCAGTCGTAGATTTCGCCGCGTTCGGGCGGTTCGTAGCGCGGGCTGTAGTATGAGGAGTTCTTGACGCGCTCGAAGTAGTCGCGCACTTCCGGCGGCAGTTGAAGCTGAAAAGACACCAGCCGCGCCACCAGCAACACGCTGATGAGCGAAAACAACCCGGTCAGGAACGACAGCCGGCGGTCAATCGTCTGGATCAAGGCTGCTCACCCTCCTCGCCCCCGTTACGCAGTTGGAGCAGGCTCAGCAGGTTGTTCCATTGCACGGTGAGCCAGTCGTTGAGGGTTTCGTCATACTCCGGCAGGGAGGGCTGCCCCACCGGCACGACCGGCTCCGCTTGAGGCGGGTGGTAGCCCTCCACCACCAGGTACAGAATATGGTCGTTGGCCGCCGGCGCGAAACCCAACTCCTGCGCCCGGCGCGTCAGGTTAGGGACGGTCTGCGCGGCGGCGATTTCGGCGCGCAGGTGTTCGATCTCCTGCTCCAGACGCTTGATCTCGAAGGTGAGGTCTTCCAGGTCGCGCCCGGCAGTGGCGGCGCTGGTGGCCTGCGCCAGGTAGAGCGCGCCGATGATGATGGCGACGACAAGGACCAGCGCGACCAGCGCGCTCGCCTGGACCTGGGCGCGCCAGGGCGCCCGCCGGAGCGCGTGTTGCAGCCAGTCGCTCCGCGTGTTCGTTGCCATCGCGTTCTCCCGATAAAAAAACTCCGGGGTTACCGGGCGGCGGTGTCCCCGACCCCCATCATGGACAACCGCCGCCTGGGCCCCGGTATGCTACCGTTGCAAGATTCGGGCCAAGCGTCTGCTCGTGAGCAGACCCGCTCAGGACGATCACTCAACCAGCTTGAAAGGTGCTCCCTCGATCAGACACCCAGCGCCCGCCAGGCGTCGGCGTTTGCCCGCGTATCCTGGACGCTCTTCAGTTCGCTGCTCCACGCCGCCGGACTCCAGATTTCCACGTAACTCTGCATCCCCGCGATAATCACGTCGTTCTCGATCCCGGCGTACTCCCGCAGATACGGCGGGATCAGAATGCGCCCCTGTCGATCCGGCGTGACCTCCTGCGCCCCGGAGAAGAACAGGCGTTGCAACGCGCGGGCGCTGGGGTCGGTGATGGGCAACTGCCGGAGGCGGGCGGCGAGTTGCTCCCATTCGGACATCGGGTACAATACCAGGTTGTGGTCAAGGCCGCGCGTGATCATCGCCTCGTTCAACTCAATGCGATGCTTCGCCGGGATCGTGAGGCGGCCCTTTTCGTCGATGGTGTGCTGGTATTCCCCCAAAAACATATCTCTTCCACCACGATCCCCCACTACGCCCCACATCATACCACAGTTTCCCACATAATACAAGACCCTTTTTGTTGTTTTTAGGCTAGTACTCTAGTCCTGTGACACAGGGATTTCCGGTAGATTTAGAACATGTGTGCTAATAGGGGTTGGTAAACGGTTAGAGCCGGAAGGTGTAGCTCGCAGGGAGCTTAATGGGGTGACGGGTAGCACGTTGGCGCTATGCCGGGAGTGCGCGGCAGTATTGTTGGAAATTCCGTACCGACCGCGCTGGCACGCTTAGGACAAGGCCGGTTAAGACACGAACGGTCACTCTCGCCTGCGGACGAAGGAATGCTTCTACCATAGGTGGATCCAGTTTGCTACTGGTTCTGCTTGCGCGCAGCGCGAAACGGGTGTAGGTTTGGGTTGCGGAAGGAGAGGGTTATGATGGTCGAGGATGTGGTTTTCTTCATCTTGGGTCTGTTATTTGGTTTTGTTCTCGGCATCTTTGGAAACATGTACGTGGTGTATCGACAGTTTTCGCGCTCGATTGCCGGGAAGCGGGTGGAGTGGGTAAGGGAGGCGACTATGGACTTCTTGTCAAAGCGAAGCAGCACAGCAGAGTTGCGAGATACATACAGATACTCGCTGGGCGTTATTATTGAGGACTTGGCAAGGACTGGCGGAAACGGCAAAAAGGACAACGGAAGATGGCCTTCACTTGCCGACAGTTTAGAGGATAGGTGGGGTCGCTTTAACCGGTTTGTCAGGCCGGTGGTCGATGACATCACCGCTTATTCTTTCCTGGGGGTTTTCGGGCGGGGTTCAACCAGGTTGCGACAGTTAGATTGCCTTACCGAACTCTGCATCAAAATCGAAGATGTCGTTATGCGGGTTGACGCAGCTTGCGAAGGCCAAGCTGTGGTAGATATCGGCATTGAAGGGCTTTCACCGCACGCTGGGGTACACGCTGATGACGCCAAGCTCAGGGCCGTGGAAGATGGATTTCGTGAACTATACGTTGTCTGGCAGCGTTGGGTGAAAGCGATTGGCGTCTAAATACCCAAAAACAACCGCCACTGCCCGGTGGGGGCGTCGGGACGGCGGGGCATCATTGCAGTGGTCGGATCACGCTCTGGGGCTTCTCCTCTGGCGGTTTTTCTTCCAACTTCCGGCGTTGCTCGATGGTCAGCATTTGCAGACTTTCAGCAATGTCCGTAAGCAGGAACAATACCCGGTGTAGAATCAGCAATGTAAGGCCGCCGCCGATGCTGGCGGCCAACAATACGGTGCCGGGATTGTCACGGCTGCCTCCGGCTATAAACATCACACCGATAGCCGCACCGATCAAGCCGCCGATGGCCGCGATGGAATAGAGACAGCCAATGAACAGCCGCACGCCCTTATAGGGGCGATATTTCGAGCCTTCCCAGTTGTCCATTTCGCTCCTCACTTTCGTGTTTCAAAGTCGGCTTTGCTTAAGGGGTCAGTCATGCCAGCAGCGGCGATAGGGCACGTGGAGCCGGTCTCAGTTGCCGATCTTGCTCACAACACCATCAGTGAACCACACATACTGAACGCCCTTCGTGCGGGGTGTGCCGTAAATCCAGCGCGTTTTCACGCCTTTTGCGGTCACCGACTTTGTTTCGTTTGTGGTTGGTTCCCCCCAGGAAAGCACTACCATAAGTTCAGTCATACCGATTGCTATTTTGCGCCTTAGCAACATCCCACAAATGTCAGAAAGTGTTTGAAAAGCCCCCTCTCCCGTATGACGGGATAGGGGGCAAAGATACCCCAAATCTGGGTTTATAATCCCCTCTCCCCTTGTGGGAGAGGGGATTTAGGGGTGAGGGGAAGCAAGGGCGACCTTTTCAAACACATTCTCAGAAGTGAAATCTCCAGTAACAGAACGTTCGTATATTTTCAGAATAAGCGATGCCCTTTTGTCAGGCGCCAGATCAATGTGCTCTTCGATAAGGGCTGTTCTGATGCCATCCCCCCAACCGCGTTTCTCGGCAGTCATGTGGATTGTGGCAATTCGTAGCGCCTCAGCTTCTTGGTTCATCGCTAAGAGGCCGTTTGAAAAGGGTTCCCCCGGCTGAAGCCGGGGGTGAATTCTCCACCGCGCCGTGGCCTTCCGGCGATTAGCCGCCGACTTTAGTCGGCGGAACCTGAATAAACTTCCATAGCCGGACTTCTAAAATGGAACTGATTCAAACTTACGCCAACAGCTGGCCGTGCTAAGCGTTTCTCTACCTCACCCCCGTCTCGCCTGCGGCTCGACACCCCCTCTCCGCAAGCGGAGAGGGGG
>DAOTXU010000088.1:0-3380 GCA_034435135.1 Anaerolineae bacterium
CCCCCTCTCCGCACGCGGAGAGGGGGACGGGGGGTGAGGTCGCCCGCAAACACGACCAGCGCCACCGCATCGGTGTTGTTGGCTCAAAAGCTTGAATCACTTCGATTAAACGCGAAGGGCGCTTTCACATCCAGGCGTACCTGCCGCCCCCCGTGTGACCCCGCCGGAACGCCACACGTGAGAAGTTGATGAGTATCCCGGCCTGACGCCGGTCCTCTTGCGCATTTCTAATGCAATTCTTATAAGCTATTCATGCTCAAGCGCAACAATGACATCGAAATGAAACATTGTTGCGGTTTGATAAGTGCTGGCAAGAAAGCCGCTCGTGGTAACAAATAGAAGCTCAGGAGGTTTGACGTATGTTTGCATCGTTGGTTAAGCATTCGGCGAAGCTGTTCGTCCTCGCTGCGCTCGTCGTCGCGTTTGGCTTTGGTGTGTTGGTCGCCTCCCCGACGGTTGCTCCCGTCAGCGCGCAGGACCAGTTCACCAAAGGCAACGCCGACATTGCCGCCGTCTACGACGCGGTGAGCCAGTCGGTTGTCAACATCAACGTGGTCCAGCGCGTCGAGGGCAGCGGCAGTATCTTCAACTTCACCTTGCCCGAAGGGCAGGAGCCGCCGGAGGGCTTTCAGTTCCCCAGTCCCGATGGGGGCGAGGATTTCCTCCAACAGGGGCAAGGCTCCGGCTTTGTGATCGACACGGAAGGGCGCATCATCACCAACTATCACGTCGTGCAGGACGCTGACCGAATCATTGTGTCCTTCCGTGACGGCACGCAAGCCTACGCCGAGGTCGTGGGCGAGGACCCGGAGTCGGACATTGCGGTCATCAAAGTGGATGTTGCTCCTGAAGTGCTGCGCCCGGTGACCTTCGCCGACTCCAGCGCGCTCTATGTCGGGCAGCCGACGCTCGCCATCGGCAGCCCCTTCGGCCAGGAGTGGACGCTCACGGCCGGCATCATCAGCGCGCTGGGGCGGACCGTGGCGTCGGGCTTCACGCAGTTCTCGATCCCCTCGGTGATCCAGACCGACGCGGCGATCAACCCCGGCAACTCCGGCGGCCCGCTGCTCGACATCGAAGGCAACGTGATCGGCGTCAACACGCAAATCCTCTCGCGCTCCGGCGCGAACGCCGGCGTGGGCTTCGCGGTCCCTGCCAACCTGGTGCAAAAAGTGGCGAGGGCGCTGATCGAAGAGGGCGAGTACCACTACGCCTGGCTCGGCATCAGCGGCGGTTCGCTGACCCTGGACGCGCTTGAAGCGCTTGATCTGCCGACCAACCAGCGCGGTGTGCTCGTGGCGGAAGTGACCGCCAACGGCCCGGCGGACAAGGCCGGCCTGCGCGGCAACGACGCCGTGGTCAAAGTTGACGATCAGGATGTGCGCGTCGGCGGCGACATCATCACCGCCGTCAACGGTCAGCCGATCCGCTTTATGGACGAGTTGATCGCTTACCTGGTCGAGCAGACCCAGCCAGGCGACCAGGTCACCCTGACCGTGCTGCGCGACGGCGTCCAGCAGCAAATCACCGTGACGTTGGGCGACCGCAACGAGTTTGAGTCGCGGGCGCAGGCGAACTAAACGACACGTTTCACAGCAATCGCGCGTAGGGACATGGCAGCGCCATGTCCCTACGTTTTTTCATGAAAAGTTGCCCTCTCAGAATGTGTTTGAAAAGGTCGCCCTTGCTTCCCCTCACCCCTAAATCCCCTCTCCCACAAGGGGAGAGGGGATTATAAACCCAGATTGGGGGTATCTTTGCCCCCTCTCCCGTCACACGGGAGAGGGGGACAGGGGGTGAGGGGGCTTTTCAAACACTTTCTCACAAATTTGGTTTCGCGGCGTCGCTGTGCTACTCTCAGATCAGGATGATTTTAGGAGGAATAAGGCAGAAGATGTATACGAAACGATCAATCCCATTTCTGCTCGTAGCGGCGATCCTGCTTGCGCCGTTCGCGGTCGCATCGCAGGAGGAAGCGCTCCCCGACGTGATCCTGGTTGAGCGTGCGGGCTTCTTCCCCGAAGGTATCGAGTACGACGTCGGCACAGATACGCGCGCTCCCCGTTTCCTGCTCGGTTCGCTGGCCGAGGGCACGATCTTCGCCGTGCAGGATGACGGGGCTTACGAGGCGTTCATCGCGGACGAGGACTTGATGGCATCCGTCGGCATCCAGATCGACGCGGAGGGTGAGCGGCTGCTCGTGTGCAACTCCGACCCTGCCGCGTTCAACCCCGCCGAAGCCGGCCAGGCGCTATTGGGCATCTACGACCTCAACACTGGCGAGCGGCTGCACATGGTCAACCTCACGGAGCTTGGGCCGGAGGGCGGCAGGTTCTTCTGCAACGATGTCGCGGTCGATGACGCAGGCGACGCCTACGTGACCAACAGCTTCGCGCCGGTGATCTACAAAGTCACACCTGACGGGGAGGCGTCCATCTTCGCGCAGGATGACCGCTTCACAAGCCCGTTCTTCGGCCTCAACGGGATCGAATTCCACCCCGACGGCTACCTGCTCGTGGCGAACGCCGGCGCGCAGACCCTGTTCAAAATTCCGGTGGACGATCCCGAAGCGCTCGCCCTGGTTGAACTGGAGCGCCCGCTTGGTTTTGACGGCATCATCTTGCGCGCCGACGGCAAGCTGGTCGGCGTCAGCGGCGGGACGATTTACGCGCTCAGCAGCGACGACGACTGGGAGACGGCGACCATCGCCGCCTCTGCGCCCGACCACGCTGCCGCCACGACGGTGACGGTGCGCGGCGAGGCGGTGTACGCCATCTACGCGCACCTCGACCAGATGGGCAGCGCCGAGCCGCCGGAAGCCTACGAGATCGTGCGCATCGACTTTGAGGAGAGGTAGTCGGACGGTGGTCTCCCTGTAGGGTGTTGGTGAGGTTGTTCAGGCAAGCTGACCTCACCTCCCGCCGCGCTACAGGCAGCTATACCTCTCTCCGTGCTTATGGAGACGGGCTAGGGGGCTGAGAGGCCATTTGCGAAGTCCGGCCATGGAAGTTTATTCAGGTTCCGCCGACTCAAGTCGGCGGCGAATCGCCGGAAAGCCACGGCGCGGTGGGGAATTCACCCCCGGCTGAAGCCGGGGGAACCCTTTTCAAACGGCCTCTGAGGCAAGACAAGCGCAAGGATTCCCAGCAAACGAGTGACTGTCAGGCCGAACGGCGTTAGAAAAACATCAGATTGGGCCGTTGCAACCCCGTCGCCCTCTTGACGGGGTTGCGCTTTGCCCCTATATATTGAACTGATTCAAACTTTTGCCAACAGCTGGCCGTGCTAAGCGTTTCTCTACCTCACCCCCGTCTCGCCTGCGGCTCGACACCCCCTCTCCGCTTGCGGCTATAGTCCGGCGTAGCCGGGAGAGGGGGACG
>DAOTXU010000089.1:0-12535 GCA_034435135.1 Anaerolineae bacterium
CCCCCTCTCCCGTATGACGGGAGAGGGGGCAAAGATACCCCAAATCTGGGTTTATAATCCCCTCTCCCCTTGTGGGAGAGGGGATTTAGGGGTGAGGGGAAGCAAGGGCGACCTTTTCAAACACATTCTCAGAAAACTGAATAATGTCCTACTTGGGGAGTGAGTTGTGCTCTATAATAGGTTGCGGAGGGAGTGCGGTTTGACAGTTTGAACGGGGCACAACAACAGATGAAAAATGTGCGCGCGATCATCCTTGCCGTCGGCGGGGTGGTGGTCAGGCCGGGACACACACCAGAACGCGCCGCCGAGTGGGAGGCGCTCAAGGGGTTGTCTCCCGGTTCGGTGTACAAGGCGTTATGGGGCGAGGCCTGGTGGCAGGAGTACATCGTGGGCCGGCGCTCCGTAGACTCGTACCACCGCGCGGTTGCTGAGGCGCTGCATATGCATTATCCTGACGAGGTGATGCGCTTTATCGAGTCGTTTTACGCTGGCGAGGCGCTCGACGACGCGGTGCTGGCGCTGGTCGCCCGGCTGCGGCCCCGCTACCGGGTGGGGCTGCTGGGCAACGCCGGGCCAGAGCAGCAGATTCAGCTTTTGCACAAGTTCGGCCTGGATACGCGCGTCGCGTTCGACGACCACGTGATTTCGGGCGTGATGGGGGTCGCCACGCCGTCGCAGGTGATTTTCCAACTGGCGTGCGAGCGCCTGGGCGTGGCGTGCCCCGAAACGGTGATGGTTGATCCCATGTCAGAGAATATTCATGCTGTGCGAGCGCTAGGAATGCGCGGCATCCTTTACACGAACTACGCGGCGCTGTTGGAGGCGCTGCGACACCTCGGCGTAGAGGTTTGATCTCCGGTAGCTTCCCGCGCGTTTCAAACGCGCGGGTTTTTTCCTTCTATCCTACTCGCCGCCCATCTCACCCAGCATCCACATCAGCAGCCCTCGGAAGATCAGTTCGCGGAGCGCGATAAACGCCAGCGGCGTCAGCAAGGCCACCGGCCATGAGAAGCGGAACATCACCACCGTGCTGCCCATAAACAACGCATCCCGAAAAACAGCCTCTGTCTGCGACGGATCAACCATTAGCGCGAGCAAAACCACCAGCCAGAGGTGGATCAACCGCATCGCCAGGCCGACAATTACGGCGCTTGTCGCCGCGACGGGCCACGAGCGCGCCAGATAAGAGGCCGCCACGCCCATGAGAAACGCGAGCGCCGTTTCCTGCGCGCGCTCGATAACAAAGAGCACTAACATCAGCGGCACCGCTGCACAGCAGAGCCATGACCCGATGCCAATGGCGCCCAACCTCAGAGCATGAAGGGTGGCGACTACTGCCATCGCACCCTGAACCAGCACGACCAACTGCAACAAGCTCTCGAAGCCCGAAAGCGACGTGGCGATAACGCCTGTCAGGATGCCCTGGCGTGGATAGGGTGTCGAGAGCACCGGGTCCCATGAGCGGCGCTCGCGTTGGCGCAGGATCAGTGGGCTGACCAGGAAGGCCGCCAGCGAGGGCCATGTCACCCCCAGGAGAAAGATCGGGATCACCACCGCGCTGTTGCAGAACAAGTTGATGTGTGACTCCCTGGTAACCGGCGCGTTTGAAAAGGAGCCGATAAACGAAACGGTGGCGCAGAGGAACGCCGGGCCGCCGATCAGCACGGCGAGCAACGCCCACCGCACCACTTCGATGGTTTGCCGGTGCCAGGGCTGGCGCGCGCGCCGGAAAGGGGTTGAGAGGTTGATGAGATGAAACACGATGGTGGTCAAAAACCGCATAGATGACATGGCGAAGCCCTGTCCGGTGCGAAAAGGGAGCAGGTTTGAGGTGTCTTGGACGAGGCTCAACGGTTTGAGCCGCCACAACCCCGGTTGGACAACTGGCTTAAGCTCGCTGTCGGCACGGGTTCTATCATTGAGCCTTGCCTGATTATCCCATCATAGCGGAGTTTGCGGTAGAGAGAAAACCATTGCCGACGGCCTCCTTATCCGGGAGACGGCGCGCTGACACGGCTATTTGCCGTCTATTGATAATTACGTTACACTATTGCCAAGTTAGTTTTGAAGTCCCGACTGCCCGGTAACCTGCACAGCTTTTCGTGTCAGAGCGAAGCTCGCCAGGGAATGGCGTACCCGGCGAGCTTCATCCGTTTAGGCGGGAGGGCGTATCTCGTTCGATTCGAAAGGAAAGTGAAAAGTGAAAAGGCTATACGTCGGCAACCTGCCCTTCCAAACCACCGAAACCGACCTGCAAGACCTGTTCGCGCAGGCCGGCGAAGTCGTGTCGGTGACTATCGTTGCGGACCGGGAAACCGGTCGGTCGCGGGGTTTTGGCTTTGTCGAATTCGCAACCGAAGATGAGGCGCAGCAAGCCAAGCAGCGCTTCAACGGCATGGAATTCGGCGGTCGGACCCTGCGCGTGGACGAGGCGCAGGAGCGGACCGAAACGCAGCGCCCCCGCCGCCCTCGTTAGGTTCGTCTGGCCTTAAGGCATGAGCAGGGGCGCGGAAGCCCGCGCCCCAGATGGATCATTACCCACCGCCGGTGTACGCCCCGGCGGGTGGGTATTTTTATCTTGTCGCCCGTGAGGCTGGCGAGTCCTCTGCGTATTCCCATCGGTTGAAAGCTATAATATCGGCTGTACAGCGAAAAGCGTCGGTCATTCCATGATTGGACTGACGAGGAGATTATGGCGAAACCTCTCTCTTTTCGGATGGCTTTCCTGATCGCTCTGACGCTCGGCGTGATCCTGCCGGCTGCGCCTATGCTGGCGCAGGGAGAAGGACAGACAGGCGCGCTTTCGCCTTTCGCCAGCGCGATCTTCCGCATCAGCGGCGTCGCGCCAGCGGGCTGGCCTGAGGTGTCGCCGGGCGTGTATGCGCGCCAGGCGACGCCGACCGATCGCACGGTGCTGGTGCAACAGGCTCAGAACACCTCCCGCGCGCAACTGACCGCCGGCTTGTTGCGCAGCCTGGGCCTCCAGGAACTTCCGGAGCGCGTCGGCGTCCACGAGTCTGCTGCTTTCACGTGGGACTTGTACACCCTGGAGATCGAAACGTCGGACCAGGCTCTCGTGATTGACATGGCGCTGGCCGAAACCGAGACGGCGACCTATCTCATCGTGTTGCAGACCGTCCCCGACGAGCACGACGCGCTGCGCGAGACGGTATTTATGCCCGCCGTTGACGCGCTTGATGTGCTCAGTTGGGGGCGCGAGACAGACTCGCCCGCCGGAGCGGGCGAAGAAGAGATTATGCATCTGGTCCCGGAGATCATCGCCGTGCGCCCGCATGACGTCAGCGCCTATACCCAGGGATTGCTTTTGTACGAAGGGTCGCTCTACGAGAGCGCGGGGCGGTACGCCGAGTCCACGCTGCGGGAGGTCGATCCCGAAACGGGCGAAGTGTTGCGCATGGTTGAAGTGCCGGATGAATACTTCGCCGAGGGGTTGGAGCGGGTTGGCGACCGGCTCGTCCAGTTGACGTGGAAAGAGAAGGTTGCCTTCATCTACGACCTGGAGACGTTCGAGCAGGTCGGCGCGTTCACATACGAGGGCGAGGGCTGGGGGCTGTGCTACGACGACGAGTACCTGTACATGAGCGACGGCAGCCCAATCATCTCCATTCGTGACCCGGAGACGTTCGAGGTGATGTTCAGAGGGGTGGTCACGTATCAGGGTTCGCCAGTGCAGAACCTCAACGAACTGGAATGCGTCGGCGACTATATCTACGCCAACGTCTGGAATACCGACTATATCATGAAAATCGACAAGACCAACGGGCGCGTGGTGGCCTTCGTGGACGCCGCCGGCCTGTTGACGCCGGAAGACATCGAGTCGCTGGCGTCCGGCAGCGTGCTGAACGGCATCGCTTACAACGCCGAGGCGGATACGTTCCTGATTACCGGCAAGCGCTGGCCGAAGCTGTTTGAGGTCCGGTTTGTCGAGCACGAATAAGCTCGATGCCTCAAGGTTGGGACACGACAGCCCCGCCCCGGCTGTGCTTCAACGGTAGAGCCGCTGGTAAACGCCATTCCTGCGCAAAAGCTGTTGGTGCGTGCCGGATTCGACGAGTTGTCCATCCTCAAGCACCAGAATCCGGTCCGCGTTCTCAATGGTTGACAGGCGGTGCGCGATGATAAACGTCGTCCTGCCGACCATCAACTTCTCCAGGGCGGCTTGAATCAGTTTCTCCGATTCAGAGTCCACTGAAGATGTCGCTTCGTCCAGGATGAGAATTTTAGGGTCTTTCAAGAAAGCGCGCGCAATGGTGATCCGCTGCCGCTGTCCGCCGGAGAGAAACACCCCTCCCTCGCCGACCTCGCTGTTAAAGCCGTCAGGCATCGCGCGGATGAAATCGTAGGCGTTGGCTGCCTTGCAGGCTTCGATGACCTCTTCGTCGGTCGCGTCGGGCTTGCCGTAACGGATGTTGTCAAGCACCGACCCGCTGAAGAGGATGGGATTCTGTAGCACCATGCCGACATGCCGACGCAGCGAGTTGAGCGTCACTTCGCGCACGTCATAGCTGTCGATCCGCACGCTGCCCGAATCCACATCATAGAAGCGCGGGATCAGGCTGACGACCGTGCTCTTGCCGGCTCCGCTGGGGCCGACCAGCGCGACCTTCTGACCTGGTTCCACCCTGAAGGTGATCTCTTTGAGCACCGGCCCCGGTTCGTCAACATGGTGATAAGCGAAGCACACGTGGTCGAACTCCACGCGCCCCTCGATATCCTTTAGCTCGATGGCGCCGGGCATATCGCGGATTTCCGGTTTCTGGTCCATGATCTCGAACACGCGGTCGAGCGCGGCCATCGAGTTGGCGAAGATGATGTTCAGTTCGGAGAAGCGCTGAAGCGGCGTGTACAGCGGCGACAGGTACATCCCGACGGCGATCAATTCGCCCACCGTCAGCGTGCCCGTGATTACCCGGTAGCCGCCGTAGAGCGTCACGAGCAGCGGCGCGAGCTGCACGATGACGCCGGTGATCGTCATGTTCAGGCTTTGCAGGAAAACCCGGCGCATGGTGGTGGAAAACAGGTGCGTCGATTCGCGCAGGAAGCTCCTTTCCTCGGTCTTCTCCTGTGCGAATGCATGGACGACCCGGCTGCCGGCGATCTTCTCCTGTACATTGCCGGAAATTTGCGCGATTTCTTCCTGCACCTGGTAACTGGAGGTCTGAATCTCCGTCTTGAACTTGCGGAAGAAGTAGAGGTAAACAGGGAACGTGACCAATGAGACCAGCGTGACGGTGACATCGATGCGCAGGAGGAAGTAAAGGATCAACACCAACGCCGCCAGGTCCATCCAGACGTTCGTCAGCGCGCTGCCGACCAGGTTTTGGGCCAGTTCAATGTCGCTGATAAGCCGGGATACAATCGCGCCGGACTTGTGGCGGTCGAAGAACGAGGCGGACATGCGCAAGATGCGGTAGTAGAGGTCGCAGCGCAGATCGAAAACGGATTTGTGGCCGGCTTTCCCCGCGTAGTAGTGGCGGAGGTAGGTCCAGGGCGCCCAGAAGAAGACAAAGACGGCGATGATGCCGCCGACATAGAGAAGCAGCTCTTGCGTCTTGTCGTCGATTGACATGGATTGGTTGAGATAAACCTCGTCCACCAGGTGTTGGGTAACCTGAGGCACGAGCAGCGGCACCCCGAACTTGACCACCCCGCCAACCACGGCAGCGAGCACGTACCACTTATACGGGGAGACATAGCCCAGAAAGCGAATGAAGTTTCGCCTCGTTTTATGGGGGATTTCCGGTGCAGACATCGCGCATACTCCAACGATGGGACTTTTAGGAACGCTCAGGTAGATGATGAAGAGGTTGTTTCCACCAGGCTTTTTCGGATGCGGAAGATGCCGGCGAAGCCAAGAATCGGGAGCGTGATCGGCGCCACGAGGTAGTTGCGCCCGACAATTTCCCAGCCTTCCGCGTTCACCAGGCCTTGCACGCGCCAGTTGCTGGAGAGGATATCCGCGAAAACCTCGGTTTTGCCCTGCGACCGGGCGAGGTCATACACCAAGAGTGCCATCCGTGCCGCGATGCGCTGGCGCCGGATGGTGGGATTGACGACGAGGTTATCCACGTAACAGCTTTGTGGCCCCACTTTGGGGCTGCGGAACAGGCGCAGCGCCCACATCGCCCACCACGCGCGCAACGGACCCACGCGCTGCGCGATCTCCCGGCGCGCCGCACGCCGGGACTCCGCCGGGATCGCTGTATTATCCAGCTTGAGCACAACCGTGCCGGCCACGCGACCATCTTCAAGTTGCGCCACCAGGAGCCTGCCTTCGGTAAGCGCCTGGTGGCGCAAGAGAATCGCGATCAGGCTGACGCGGCGGGCAGCGTCTTTGCCAAACGCCAGACGGTACTTGCCGCGGGGGAAGTTCTCTCCTAAGAGGCGCGCTATGACAGGGTAGTCAGCGGGTTGCGCTTCGATCAGTTTGACTGGGAGCAGGGAAGTGGTCTTTTCGCTCATGGAGCCTAGTATAACGTGTCCGGCCCGGCAGGGGGATGCAAACGCTAGCAGCCGACCGTGCGATTGCGCATGGCGATGTCCCGCAGCATCTCGAAGCGGGCGAAAATCACAAGCTGATCGCCGGGCTGCACGATGGTGCCCGTGTCCGGGTGGACGCTGGCGCTGTCCTGCGTGATGTGCAGAACCACGTCTAGCGTCAGGTCTGTCTCGATTTCGGTGATGGTGCGGCCGGCCAGCGGCGACCCCGGACAGACCTCCAGACGCGCCATGCTGAACTCCTGATCTCCTACCACAAACGATTGCGCGACCTCGGTGCGCGTCGCTGCGCCGGCGAAGAACGGCGCAGCCAGCATCGAGGCGCTGTAGACCGCCTCGACTTGCAACAACGAGCGCATCTGCGACGCGAGCGTGTCGTCGAACATACGCACCACGATGCGGATGGTCTTGTTCAACTCGCGCGCGCGCAGGGTGGTGGCGATGTTCGCCATGTCGTTGTTGGTGCACACCAGCAGCGTATCGGCGCGCTCGACGCCGGCCTCAAGCAGGGTTTCGGACTGTGTGGCGTCTTTGACGAGGACCGGCACGCGCAGGGCGCGCGCCATTTCGATGCCTAGCGCGTCGGGGTTGCTCTCAATGGCGACCACGTCAAAACCGAGCGCCACCAACTCCCGGATGACGCGGACCCCCAGGTGCCCCACCCCGCACACGATGACGTGATTGGTGTATGTGCTTGCCAAGCTCACCTCCCATTCGTCGCGGCGGCTCGACCGGTTGAACAACGCTGTGCCGAAGCTCACCACGCCGCTGACCACCGCGGACAGACCCAACACCGGCATCAGGAAGAAAAACGCCTCGCGCGCCAAGTCGCCGGGGAACTGCTCCACGCCAGCCTGGAGCACCATCAACTGCAACATGAAGAAAATCGTCCCGACAAAGGGCAATGGCTCCTCGCCGGCCAGCGCGGTCAGGAGGTTGTACAGCGCCGCGCCCCCCGCGATGATGAAGAGAAACGCCAGGAGCGCGGTCTGAAATTGACGGAGCAACACCCGCACCTCGCGCAACTCCGCGAGAAGTTCACGGGACAGCCCCCGGCGAGGCCGGCGCGGGGAGAGCATTTGCGATTGGGGCATAGGGCCAGCCTTGTCGCGCTGTGGCGCTTTGATAGCGGAATTATAGACTTCGCCGGGCTTTGCGCCAATGTCGGCCCTAAAATGCTCCAGGGTCAAAGGGCAGGCTGAAGAAAGCCGCGTTTTTCCGCAGGGTCTCCTGCTGGTCGGCGCGTAGCGCATCCGAATCTTTGCCTTCGCTGGCGAAATCAACGTACTGCCGCCCTGCCGAATAGGCGACGCGCAGCGCGCCCCCGGCATCGGCAAAGGCGCGCGCGCCCACCTCGCCGAGCACATACGCCTCGCCGCCCCGCGCCCCATAGAGGAACGCCTGGCCCACGTCGCCGTGAATGACCAGCGTCCCGCGCGTCATCAGGTGGCCGGTCATGTCCTGCGCCGACCCGTGCACGTGAATCGCCGCCCCGTCCAGGCCGGCGGCCAGGTAGTCGCCGGGCGTCCCGTAGAGGTCCACGCGAAGGCCGGCGCTGTCCGGCCCCAGGCCGCTGCCTACGAAGCGGTCGCCCTTGCAGCCGAAAAGCACGACGCGCCGCCAGCCGGCCCTGTACACCCGGACGAGAACCTGGGCCAGGCTGTCGGGGCCTTCAAGCGGGAGGTCGGCGGCGTCGATGTAGAGCGTCCCCTCGGTCGGAGTCGGCGCGCCGCGCGTCACCAGCGTCACCCAGGTCAGGCGGCGGTCGGGGTCGGCAGGGTCCGCGACAGCCGCGTCGGTGGTCGGCGCGTTGAAGAGCACGTCCAGCCCCCGGCGCAGCAGCGCCAGCGCGGCGCTCCGCTTCTTGACGCCGGTGTCGTACTTGCGGTCATGCAACAGCGTGAGTAACTGTACAGCGGGACCGTGCAGCGCCGGGTCAGCGGACGCCAGCGCCACTACCTGGTCGAGCCAGCTACCGAGGGCTGCGAAGCTCCAGCCCCGGATCGCCTCTCGCACTTCGGCATAGATTGCCTCAACCTTGCCCGCGCGGAATGCGGCGCTCACCTCCGCGTCAGGGCGGGGCTTCAGTTCGCGTGCGATGATGGGTGTGTAGTGGAAATCGCGGTGTGTGCGCGCCCGATCGGTGACGATAGGCCGCCCGAACTTGTCGGCGCAGGTCAGGGTAGGAACGGCTTGGCCCAGGGCGACTGTGAAGATGTACGCGCCCCCGTCGCCTTCCTCACCGGAGATACGGCTATGCGCGGACCATATCTGATCTGGGACCGGACACACCGCGCTCTGTTCCTCGGCGATGCGTTCAAATGTCGCCTCCGCTACTTGCCGCTCGGAGGCGACGACGCCCACGCCATAGGGTTCACCGCTTCCCAGGGTGCCCTCTTGAAGCGCGAAGACGTTGGAGCGCGTCGCCTGTGGATCGACAGCGGCGATCAGTTGCCCGGCGCGCGACCGGCAATCCTTGCGCGCAATGAGGAAAAACGCGGGGCCTGCCGGCGCGCCGTGAGCGTGGGCCTGCCCCAGCGCGTGGTACAGGTTCCGCCGCGCTTCAGGCAATCGATCCAACCCGTCCGCCGGGGTTGGGAGCGCTGCCTCCAGCGCCAAGTCGATAGGGTAAGCGCACGCACGGCTGTAGAAGTCGAAGAGCATGGCGGCAAGCTCGGCGTCGGACTGGAAGAGCGGCGCGTAGCCCCGCTGCCGGACGTAAGTTGTCAGGGCGTGAGAATTGGCAAAGCCGCCGCTCAGCGCGAGCGCGGCGTCCGCGCCGGGGAAGGGGTTAGCTCCGCCAGGATGGGTATGGGTAGCGTAAGTCTGGCTGCCCAGCCATATGTGAGCCTGCATCTCGTCCAGGCGGTAAAAACGGGCCACGTCCTCGGCGAAACCGGCGGCTTTGAGGATCATCATGTCGCGCCCGTGACTGAGCACAAAGGCTTGCCAGTCGCGCCGACCCGCATACAGCGCGCGGTTGAGCCGCGCGGCAATCTGGTAGACGAACTCGTCCCCGGCCCGCACAGGGTCGGTGAAGCCGTTGCGCGCGGCGAAGTCGGTTAGCGCGGGCGGCGTGACGCGCACAAAGTAGCGCACCACCACCGGCGGTCGGAGGACCAGCCCGGCTAACTGGCGATAATCGTCCAGTTCCGGCTGAAACTCAGCGTCGGCGATGTCGAAATACGGCTCGATGAACGCACGTTCGACTTCGGCGCGCAGGAGGCGCTCGCGCAGCGCGATATTGAGCGTGTAGTGATCGCTCAGGCCGGGAAAGCACCCGACCAGCGCCACGCCGCCGCCCCGCCCGTTCCCGCGCCAGCGCAGCCGGACCAGCGCTTCGATGACCGGTCGCCCGGAGAAGGACAGTGTGCTGGCGATCCCGACCAGGCCGCCGCCGGCGGGGTCAGCTTTCAAAGCCCGGTGATGGATATGGGCCGGCGACCTGTCCATGAGCCAGCGCTCACGGTCCGACCCAGGCCAGCAAATCGTCCCGGCCCCGCAGGGCGCGGATGCCGGGCAGGCTCAGCAGGGCGAGGGCGCGACGCCACTCGGCGGCCCACGCAAGCGCCAGATTGACGATACAGCGCGCGGCCCAGGCAGGGTCAACCAGCGCGGCAAACGCCGTCTCGGCGGCGCCGATCCCCGGCGGACAGCTCAAGCCGCCGTCCATGTGGACGTTGGGAGCACAGCCGAGGGCGATCAGTTCGGCGGCGCTGATGGCGCAGGCGTCAGCGCCCAGGGCGACGGCTTTGAGCACGTCGTGCGGATTGCGCGCTTCGCCAACGATGAGCGCCACCTGGTCACGGAGACCTTCGGCTTGTAGATAGCGGTGGACCGGGTTGATCGCGTAGGCAATCGGCGCCCCGACCGGGTCGCCGCGCAAGTGGATCACGTGTGCGCCAGCGTGCACGATCCCGGCGGCGAGCGGCGCGGCGTCCGCCGAGGCGCCGATCTCGACGATCAGGAGCGCTTTCGGATTGATCGCGCTCAGCCAGTGGAGTTGCTGTTTCAAGTCGTCCAGCCCATACACGGCCTGAAAGCGCGCGTGAGCGTCCTCGCCCGGGGTCCAGCCGTGGCGCAGCGCAATCGCGGGCGCGCGGGCGAGCGTCGCCTCATCCACGTTGTCGAAGCGCCCGTTGAGTTGCAGGACCAGCGAGTCGATGTAAGGCATAAGCGCCGGCGGCGGCGCGCCTTCGGTGATGGTTGTCAAAGTACCCAACGCGCGGGCGGCTATCGCGCGCGCCAGCATAGTGGGCGCGCTGATCGTGCCTGGCCTGAGCGCCGCGCCGATGATTGGAAACTCAATCCAGAACCCCCGCCCCCGGTGATGGAGCGGCACGCGCAGGACTACGTCGCTGGGGATCAGGATCGGCGCGCCTTCGGGAGCGACCAGCCCCATGCGGTCAAAACCGGCGTCGGTTGCGCCCACGCTCACCGGGTCTTCTTTGCTGAGCGCGCCGTGCGTCCCCGCCTGCCAGGTGGAGACAACCAAGGCGTTCGTCCAGTTGTCGTCGCCCAGGCAGGCCCAGTTGGGGTTCGGCTCGATGGTGATGGCGTCGGCGGGGCAGGTTGGGACGCACACGCCGCATTCCTCCGGCCCCAGACACGCCTCGGCGCGCGGCGCGGCCAGATGCCGCCGGCCAGGGCTGAAGAAAAACACGTTCGTCGGGCACACCCAGACGCACAGACCGCAGTCGATACACGTGCGCGCAACGACTGGACGCCAGGGGCCGACCGCGTGGCGTGGCCGGTAGGGAGGCTGGGGGATGGAACGGTGCTCGATTTCGATCATTCGCAGGGGCGTCCGAAAAGGTCTACATCGCCGTGTTGTTTGATGTAATCCAGGGCGGCTTCGACGGTCTCGGCGTTGTGGCAGGTGTACAGAAATCCATCGTCCCAGAGATCGCCTTTGGACACGATGAAGCGGTACACCGGCCAGTCGGCCAGGATGGCGCGCGCGGTCTCGTGTTTGACCAGGTTCACCAACGTTTCGAGGTCACGGTCGCCAAGCCGGCCCAGGATGAACTGGACATAATTGCCGCTGGCGCTCATGACCACCGCCTCGAAGCCCTCCCGCTCGGCGACGCGCTCGATGATCTGGCGGAACCGCTCGCGCACGTCGGCGTGGAGAAGAGCCTGATCGCTGGCGGGCCGGAGTCGCACATGGTAGAAAAGCGATAAGTCCTTGCGCTTTGCTTCTCTGTTGTCCATTGTATTTGACACTTACCTTCCCAACAGTTGGACGCGCGTAATCGACGGATCGGGCACACGGCGCAGGCGTCCCAGGTCTTCGAGGTGGGAGGCTTGTCCAAAGATAACACGTCCGCTCTCGCCGCGCAGATGATGAACGTTGCTCACGCCGAGAGCAGCCATCAGCCGCAACAACTGGCCGCGCCATGCGGTCATCAGGTTGACCAGGCGTTGCGCCGCCCAGTCCGCGTCGGCCCCTCCGATCCCGCAAACGTGCGCGGCCTGTGTGCAGCCCTCGTGCAGGCGGCACTCCAGCGCGACGAGCAACGGCCAGTCGATGACCACCGCGTCCGCGCCCAGCATGATGGCCTTGACCGCGCTCTCGACCGTCGCCAGATCGCCGCGCGCGACCAGGCTCACGCGCTCGCGGCGCGAGACGGCGGCCAGCGTCTCGTGCACGGCGGGCAGGTAACGAATCAAGTCCGACTCCTGCGCGCCGCCCAGCCCGTCGTGTCCGTTGAGGAAGATCACATCCGCGCCGGCGTGGACCAGCCCCAGCACGGCGTCGGGGGCGTGGCGGTTCAGGGGCACCTCGGCGGCGAGCGCCAGATGCGGGCACCGGGTGCGCAGCCGCGCGATGGCGCGCTCCAGTTCGTCCACCACCAGCAGGCGCAGCTTCGACAAGTCTTCGGCGTTTGCCAGCAGCGCGTCCAGTTCGGCAGCCTGGACGCGGGGCGCGAGCCAGGGCGCAGGCCGCAGGCCATCTTCGAATGGCGAAGCGGCACGCTTCGCAGGCGCGGCGCTGCCCCATTCTACGCACGCA
>DAOTXU010000090.1:0-8060 GCA_034435135.1 Anaerolineae bacterium
CCCCCTCTCCCGGCTACGCCGGACTATAGCCGCAAGCGGAGAGGGGGTGTCGAGCCGCAGGCGAGACGGGGGTGAGGTAGAGAAAGACCTTAGCACGGCCAGCTGTTGGCGTAAGTTTGAATCAGTTCAGTGATAAGGGGCGGGTAAACCGCGCCTTGCTTGTGAAGGGGAAAGGCCCACAATGGACTCAGGCGAACTGCGAGACCCCTACGATCCCAACCCGGTTCCGCCAGACTTGCGCAACAACGTCGTGCTCGCCCGGCTGGAGGACATGCTCGATGTCGTCTACGACTGGAGCCGCGCGCGCTCGGTGTGGCCGATGTTCTTCGGCCTGGCGTGCTGCGCCATCGAGATGATCTGCACTGGCGGCGCGCGCTACGACCAGTCGCGCTTCGGCATGGAGATCATGCGCCCCAGCCCGCGCCAGTGCGACCTGATTATCGTCTCCGGCACCGTGACGAAAAAGATGATCGTCCCGATTGTGCGCCTGTATAACCAGATGGCGGAGCCGAAGTACGTGCTCTCGATGGGCGCGTGCGCCAACGGCGGCGGGCCGTTCAAAGAGGGCTATAACGTCGTGGACGGCATCGACAAGTTCCTCCCGGTGGACGTGTACGTGCCGGGTTGCCCGCCCACCCCGCAGTCGTTGCTGAACGGCTTCATCACGCTGCATAAGAAGATCGAGGCGCAGAAGCTGCGCACAGCCCCCTGGTATAAGCGCCTCCCGGTGGACGAGATTCCCATCCCCGTGTTGGGTCCGGACCTGATCGACCCTCGGCGCGCGCACATCATCCGCCGCGAGGCGGAAAAGCAGTCTGCCGCGCAAGCTGTTGCTGAACCGGTAGCTGCCAATGTCGAAGGGGAAAAGAGTTAACCGCGAATAACGCCAGTATCAAGTTTTTATTCGTAAAATACGTGTTGTGGATGGTAGCCCTGGATTCTTGAAGAAGTTCAAGGAGCGACCGACAGCATGACCGAAACACCGCCAGCCGTCGCAAAGGTGGACAGCATCGCCGAGGCGATAAACGCGCTGCTGGAGAAGTACCCCGATGCCGTGACGCGCGACATGCGCCAGGGCTACGAGGGCGTGATTGTCGAGGCGGATAAGCTGGTCGAGGTGGCGACGACCCTCCGCGACGAGTTGGGCTTCAACTACCTCGCCAACGCCTGCGCCGTCGATTATATCGACGACGGCTACTTTGAGATGGTCTACAACGCCGCCAGCATCGAAGCCGGCGGGAAGCCGCTCAGCTTCAAAGCGCGGACTCCGCGCGACGCGGCGGAGCTGCCCTCGCTGGTGAGCGTATGGCCCGGCGTGGACTTTCAGGAGCGCGAGGCGTGGGACCTGATGGGCATCCGCTTCCGGGGGCACCCGAACCTGCGGCGCATCCTGCTGTGGGAGGGCTTCGAGGGCCACCCGCTGCGCAAGGATTGGAAAGAGCCGTTCTACGAAGAGGAAGCCAAGCCCTTCAGCAGCCGTTGGCCCGACGGCCACCAGATGCGCGCCGAACAGAAGAACCCCTATGGGATGAACGTGCAGTATCCGCCCGGCTTCGTCTTCGAGGGGTACGAGTCCGAGGCCGACCCCGCCACCTACGCCGGGATGGGCGTCACGATGCAGCAGGAGGGGCTGAAGACGGGCTGCATGATCGTCAACATGGGGCCGCACCACCCTTCGACGCACGGCGTGTTCCGCATGGTGGTGACGCTCGACGGCGAGACCATCGTGGACCTCCAGCCGGTGATGGGCTACCTGCACCGCAACCACGACAAGATCGGCGAGCGCAACACCTTCTTGCAGAACATGCCTTACACCGACCGCCTGGACTACATCACCTCGATGAGCAACAACCTGGCCTATGCGATCACGGTCGAGAAGCTGATGGGCGTGGAGGTGCCGGAGCGCGCCGAGTTGCTGCGCGTGCTCATGGTCGAGCTGACCCGGTTTGTCAGCCACCTGTGGGCCGTCGGATTCCTGCTCAACGACCTGGGCGCGTTCTACACCCCGGCGCTTTACGTGATGAACGAGCGCGAGCTGATCCTCGACCTGTTTGAGGCCACCGCCGGCAGCCGCATGATGTGCAACTACATGCGCTTCGGCGGCGTGTTCGCCGACCTGCCGGAGCGGGTCGGCGGCGTGGCCCACGACGACGGCGACCGGATGCGCAGCTACGAGACGATGGCGTTCCTCAAGGAACTGATCTACGAGCGGATGCCGCGCTTTTTCGACCAGTTCGACGCGCTGCTGACCGCCAACGAGATCGTGCTCACGCGCACGCAAGGGGTGGGCATCCTGCCGCCGGACAAGGCGATTGCCTACAGCGCCGCCGGGCCGGTGCTGCGCGCCAGCGGCGTGCCCTACGACCTGCGCCGCGCCGACCCCTACAGCATCTACGACGAGTTCGACTTTGACGTGGCGGTGCGCTACAACGGCGACGTGTACGACCGCTTCCTGCTGCGCTTCGACGAGATGCGTGAGAGCATCCGCATCTTGCAGCAGGTGTATCCGCGCCTGGTCGCCACGCAGGGCCAGCCGATCTTCGGCGGCAAGCGGGCGTACCAGGTGCGCGTGCCGGCGGGCGAAAGCTACAGGCGCGCGGAGAACCCGAAGGGCGAACTGGGCTTTTACGTCGTATCCAACGGCAAGCCCAACCCCTGGCGGTACCACATCCGGGCGCCAAGCTTCATCAACCTGACGGCGCTGGGCGAGATGTGCAAGGGCCACAAGGTGGCCGATGTGGTCGCCATCCTGGGCAGCATCGATATCATCCTGGGTGAAGTGGATCGTTAGCCCGGCGCTCACCATTCGTTTATCCGGCCTTAGTGTCAAAAGACCGATTCCGGGTAACGAAAGAGAGAACCGAGCCACGAGAGCCGAGAAGCGAGGGGCGAGAACCGATGTATGGATTGGGGCTGATAAAAGGCATGGGCGTCACGCTCAAGCACTTTGTGGACACCTACCTGGACGACATCAAGTGGTTCATCCAGCGGCGCACGCGGGATGACATCTTCACGGCGCGGCAAAGCCCGGAGACGCGCGGCGTGCTCACGGTGCAATACCCCGAAGAGAAGCTCGCGCCGCCGGAGCGGTTCCGGTTCATCCCCTTCCTGGTGGTCAACGACCCCGACGCCCCGGAGAACCCCGGCCACATCTGGTGCACGAGTTGCGGCATCTGCGCGAAGGTGTGCCCGCCGCAGTGCATCTGGATCGTGCGCGGCAGCGACCCGGAGACCGGGCGGCCCGTCCCGGAGCCGAAGGAGTTCTACATCGACGTGGACATTTGCATGAACTGCGGCTACTGCGACGAGTTCTGCCCGTTCGACGCCATCAAGATGGACCACGATTACGAACTGGCCGACTACGAACGGACGGCGACGCACGTCTACGATCTCGCGCGGCTGTCCAAGCCCATCAGCTATTGGGAGAAAATCGCGCCGACCCGCGCCGCCGCCGAGCGTCAGGCCCGTGAGGAGAAGGAGGCGGCGAAGGCTGTGAGGAAAGCGCCGCTGGCGCCGCGGAAATCCGACGGCGGGAAGGACCTGCCGATCATGTCGTAAGGATTAAGGGCCGTGCTGTACCAGAGCGACGCCGAGGTGTTGTTCCCGGCGCGGGTGATCCCGCTGCTGCGCGACCTGCGCGGGTCGGAGTGGCGGCAGCTTGTGGATCGCGTGCTGGCGGCAGGCGAGAGCCACCCCGATACGCTGGCCTTCGGGCTGATGATGATCCGGCTGGACGGCTGCATGACCTGCCACGCCGACAGCTACCGCGCGATGCGCGGTTGTTCGCTGTGCGCGCGGCAGGCCATCGCCCGTTTCAAGGGGCCGGACCGCGAACTGATCGCTCTGTGGGAGCGCGCCCGCGCCGAGATTGCGCTGTGGCTGGAGACGGGCATCGTCCCCGAAATTGGTTGAGCAGTAGGAGCACAGCAGTTTATCCCTGTCAAGGGGGCGCTGTGCCCGAACCCACAAAGAAGTCTGGGTAGGGGCGAACCTGACCGTGGGGGGAAGTTCGCCCCTACAAATCTATGATGAGGTGTTTGCCGTGAGTGAAAAAGACGCACGCTATGATGCAGTCATGCACGCGCTGAGCACGGTGATCGAGCCGGAACTCCGGCGCGACATCGTGAGCCTGAACATGGTCAGGGATTTGCAGATAGAAGGGGATGTGGCGCGCTTTCGTTTTGTGCTCACCACGCCCGCCTGCCCGCTCAAAGACGTGATCGAAGAGCAGGCGCGCGCTGCCGTCGCCAAAGTGAACGGGATCAGGGGCGTCGAGATCGTGTGGGACTCGAAGGTCCCCACCGACAGCCGCATTCATGGCACGATTCAGGTGCCAGTGCGGAACACCATCGCTATCACCAGCGGGAAGGGCGGCGTGGGCAAGAGCACGGTCGCGGTCAACCTGGCGGTGGCGCTGGCGCAGAGCGGCGCGCGCGTCGGCCTGCTGGACGCCGACATCCTGGGGCCGAACCTCCCCACGATGCTGGGGCTGCCGCTCAGCCCGCCGCGCGTGGTCTCGGTGGACGGCCAATCGAAGATGCAGCCGCACGAGGTCTACGGCGTCCAGGTCATCAGCATGGGCTTTCTCATCAAGCCGAACCAGCCGTTGATGTGGCGCGGCCCGATGCTGCACACCGCCATCCGCCAGCTCCTCACCGATGTGAACTGGGCCGAGCTGGATTACCTGATCGCCGACCTGCCCCCCGGCACCGGCGACGCCCAGATCAGCCTGGCGCAGAGCGTGCCGCTGAGCGGCGCGATCATCGTGACGCAGCCGCAGGCGGTGGCGGTTGAGGATGCGACCAAAGCGCTGGTGATGTACCAGCACATGGAGGTGCCGATCCTGGGCGTGGCCGAGAACATGGCCGGCGAGTTCTTCGGCGAGGGCGGCGGCGCGCGCCTGGCCGAGGAATACGGCATCCCCTTTTTGGGGCGCATCCCCATGGACGCGGCGGTGCGCGTCGGCGGCGACGCGGGCCGGCCAGTGGTGGTCTACGACCCCGAAGGGCCGGCGGGCCGCGCGTTCGCGGCGCTGGCGAAACAGGTGGCCGCGCGCGTGAGCGTGCTCACCTTTATCCGCATGGAGACCGAATCGGCGTAAGTTGAACCTCGCTTAACCAAAGGATACGGCCATGCCCGAACTCCCCGACATCGTGGTGCTCGCGCGCAGCATGGATGAAGCGCTGCGCGGCAAGATCGTCGCTGATGTGACGGTCAATCAGCCGGCGTGCCTCAACCTGCCACCGGAGGACTTCCGCGCGCAGCTCGTGGGCCGCCGCCTGGAAAGCTTCCGGCAGCGCGGCAAGTGGGTGTTGGCCGACCTTGACGACGGAGCGACTCTGGCGCAAAACCTGGGCATGGGCGGCGAGATTCGCCTGCACGGGCCGGGCGAGACGCCCGACGCGGGGCGCGAGCGCGTCGTCTTCCGCTTCACTAACGGCGACCAGTTGTGGGTGCATCACTGGTGGTTCGGGCACGTGCACCTGATCCCGCCGGGCGCGCTCGGCGCGCACCCGCAGATTGGTGCTCTCGGCGCGGAGCCGCTTGCCGGGGACTTCACCGTCGCGCGCCTGGGGGAGATGCTGAAGGGCAAGCGCGGACGCATCAAAGCCTACCTGCTGGATCAGCGCTTCATCGCCGGGATCGGCAACGTGTACGTGCAGGACATCCTGTGGTACGCGCGGCTGCACCCGGAGCGCAAGGCCAACACGCTCGCCGAGACCGACATTGAGCGGCTGCACGACGCGATCCTGCGCGTGCTCAACGAAGGGATTCAAGCGGGCGGCGGTCCGGGCGAGAAGGACGTGTACGGGCGCGAGGGCCGCTATTATCCAGACCATATCCAGATCGGTTACAAGAAGGGCCAGCCCTGCCCGAACTGCGGCGCGCTGATCGAAGAGATTCGCGTCGGCCAGACGACGAGTTTCATCTGCCCGCAGTGCCAGACTTAACCGGGCAGGCGTTGCATGACACGCCAGGCGGACCTGATGCATAAGCTTGCTGCGCGCTTCAAACACGCGGGAAGCTACCCTTCAAGAGGTAACGATCCATGCATTACAATGAACAGACTTTGCTCATCCGCGCGGACGGAAAAGACCCACACCTCCTCAACCGCGTGACCGCCGCGCAGGCCGGCTGGGACCTGCTCAACTTCGAGGCGCGGCGCTTCGTGAAAGGTCAGGCCTGGGCGGGCGCCACCGGCGAGAACGAGGCCGCGCTTGTGATCCTCGGCGGGCAGTGCCGCGTCACGTCCGACAAGGGCGCGTGGGAGCGGGTCGGGCGGCGGCCCAACGTGTTCAGCGGGATGCCTTACGCGCTCTACCTGCCGCGCCGCACATCGTTTGAAGTCGCCGCGCTCACCGACGGGCTGGAGGTGGGTTACGGCTGGGTCCCCACCGACGAGGACCACCCCGCGCGCCTGATAACCCCCGCCGACTCCGAGATCGAGATTCGCGGCGGGCACAACGCCACGCGGCAGATCAACAGCATCATCCCGCCCGGCTTCGACTGCCACCGGATCGTGGTCTGCGAGGTGTACACGCCCGGCGGCAACTGGAGCAGCTACCCGCCGCACAAGCACGACGTTCACCGCGAGGGCGCGGATGGCAAGGTGGTCGAGGCGGACCTGGTGGAGATTTACTTCTACAAGATCGACAAGCCGAAGGGCTACGCGATCCAGCGCGTGTACACCGACGACCGCTCGATTGACAGCGCGGTCGTGGCGCACGACAACGATATTGTGCTCGTGCCGGCGGGCTACCACCCGGTAAGCGCGGCGGTGGGCTACCACTGCTACTACCTGAACATGCTCGCGGGGTCGGCGCAATCGCTCGCCGCGACGGACGACCCGGCTTACGCCTGGGTTAAGGAGACGTGGACCGGCAAAGACCCACGCCTGCCGATGGTCACGCACGGGATGGAAGGATGACGCTTTACACCGAATCCGGCGCGCTCCACCCGACGCCGCCGTTTGACTTCGCCCGGTCGCTCGACTTCCTGCGCATCTTTATGCCCATGCGCGGCGAGCAGACCTTCACGACGGATTCACTCACAAAGGCAGTCAGCGTCGGCGGGCGGACGATTGTGTTTCGAGTGATGAGCAGTGGGGGTGTTGAGGAACCGCAACTGACGTACACGCTCTACTCTGCGCAGCCCTTCGACGAAGCGGCCAACCGCGCCGCCGCCGACCGGATCGCGTTCTTCCTGAGCATCGACGACGACCTGCGGCCCTTTTACGCCATTGCCCAAGACGACCCGGCGTTTGCGCGCATCGTCGAGCGGCTGTACGGCTACCACCAGGTCAAGTTCCTGACGCCGTTCGAGAATGCGTGCTGGGCGGTGCTCTCGCAGCGGGCGCCGATGGAGGCCGCGCACCGGATGAAGCAGGCGCTGGTCGAGCGCTACGGCGGGGGCCTGGAAGTGGAGGGCTGGCTGTACCGCGCCTTCCCGGAGTCGGCGCGCCTCGCCGATGTCGATGTGAGCGCGCTTGCGGCGCTGGTCGGCCACGAGCGCAAGGCGGCGTATCTGCGCGGCGTCGCGGAGGCGTTCGCCAGCGTGGATGAGACGTTCCTGCGGGCGGGTAACTTCGACCTGGTTGAGGCGTGGCTGCATGGCATCAAGGGCCTCGGCCCCTGGTCGGTGCTCTTTGTCATGGTGCGCGGCCTGGGCCGGATGGAGCGCGTCCCGGTCGAGCGCGCGCTGGCGGCGGCGGTCACCAACGTGTACGGGCCGGCCATGTCGCTGGAGAAGGCGCAGGCGGTCGTGGCGCGCTATGGCCCGTATCAGGGCTATTGGGCGCACTATTTGCGCGCAGCGATGGACTTCCATTCGGGGACCGCGATTCAGTGAGGAGCGGCCCGTCAACCCGCACGGAGACAGCGCAGTCTTTTGCGGACAGCGATGAACTTGATTATGCTTGAGTTTAAGGAAACGTGGCAGCCCCAGGACCCACGTTTGCCAATGAAGTGATTCAAGCTTTTGAGCCAACGACCGCGGTGCGTGTGGAGCTTGTCGTGTTGGCGGGCACCTCACCCCCCGTCCCCCTCTCCCGGCTACGCCGG
>DAOTXU010000091.1:0-47837 GCA_034435135.1 Anaerolineae bacterium
GACTTGCCTTATCCAGTTCGTGCAGCGCTTTTTCATCTTGGTTCATGCTGCAACTATATCGCTTTTGGCCTCAGGTCCGCATATTTTGGCCTGAGTAGTTACATTATAACTGAAATCGGCTTTCAGGCCGGCATCCGCACATCCGCGCGCAGACATAAAAGGGGCGAGCCGGTCGGCTCGCCCCTCTCGCGTGGCGTTCGTGTCAGACCTCAAGACATGATCTCGTTGTAGAGCGCGCGCGTCTCCGGCTCCGGCTCAACGCCGTAGCCGGCTTTCAGGTCTTCTTCGAGCCGCTGGAAGTGCGCGGCGGCCTCGCTGCGACGGCCCAGCTTGGCGTAAAGCTGCATAATCGCGCGGTGCAGGTCTTCGCGGCGCGGGTCCTCGCTGATCGCGCGGATGTACAGGCCCAGCGCGTGCTCGGCGCGGCCTTCCTGTTGGCGCGCACGCGCCATTTCGGTGAGCGCTTCGAGGTAGCCCGCGCGGAAGTCCGTGCGTCGGCTCACGATCCACACGTCGCTGTGGCCCTGCAAGAACGGGCCGCGATAGAGGTTGACCGCCCTCTGCCAGGCGTTGACCGCTGCCTCGCCCTCGGATGAGCGGCCTTCGACGAGCGCGCCCACAAAGTCCATGATGTCATAATGAATGGATACAGCGGGGTTCACGCGGTAGTACCCGCCGTCGTGCACCAGCACGTCGAAACCCAACGCCTTGTGCAGCCGGCGCTTGGTGACGTGGAAGACGTTCACCGCCTGATCGGTATCCAGTTCAGGCCAGAATGCCTGGCAGATCTCCGCGCGGGTGACGATAGGCCGGTCGAGCGCGAAGAAAAACAGCAGACGCGGCAGGTGCCCTTCCCAGGTGCTGACCTGCTTGCCGTCAAGCTCCACATAACCCGGCCCCAGCGCGAAGACATCCAGGCGCGGGCTGCCTTCGTGCTCGACGCCGTAGAAGTCGCTGGAGACGAGGCGGTCATCCTGAAGCACAGTGGCGTGCTTCTGAGCGATGAGCGAGACCCAGGGCAGGCGCGGCAGGGTCCGGCTGTTGATGACGATGCGGCACTTGTCGGGCAGGGCCGGCACCAGCATCTCGATGAAGGCTTGCAGGTCGTCGGCGGCGTCGGCGCGGTCGTACTCGTCAAGGATAAGCACGTAAGGTTCCGCGCTTAGCTCGTCCAGGTCTTTGACAAGTGTGTCGATGAGCGCCTGGTGGGCGTCGATGGTTTCATAGCGAAGCTGGTTCAGGTGCCGGCCAAACAGGGGGTGCTGGTCGGCCAGATCGTGTGTAAGGCCCCCCAGGAAAGAGGGGACGTTTACATCGTCCGGCCCCATGGCATAGTAGAACGTCTTGACCGCCGGCTCGTTAATCAACCGCGCGATCAAGATAGAGCGGTGCCGGCTGTGCGGGTGCAGTAGGACAATTCGCGCCTTTTTAGTATGTTCAAGAAACATTTGATAGGAAGTGTCAATTAGCTGATGGAGTGTCATGGCATATGACCTTTGTGCAATTAAGATATTGCACATATTCTAACCGACAATCCAAGATAATGCAAGTGGTAAGGCGTAGGTATCCGTTAATGTGCGATAACCTTTGGACAAATAACGTTTGTCAGAAGCAGAGCGCACGATTACAATAAGTCAAAGACCTCATCTGTGACACGCAGGATGTGCCCCATGATTAGGGTGATGCGTAACTTCTGGTGGCTTCTCCTCGGCGTAGCGGTCGGCATGGCGGTGGGCTACCTGCTGTACCGCCAGCAGGTTGCGTCGCGTACGTTGCCCTCAGCGCCACAGCCGCGCGCGCCGTTGCCGCGCCCGTCGGCACCACCGCCGGCGCAGCCTGAACCAGGCCCACGCCAACCCGCGCCGGCCGCTCCTGACGATCTGACGCGCATTCGCGGCATCGGCCCGACCTACGCCCGCGCCTTGAATGCCCTCGGTGTAACGACCTTCGCACAGCTTGCGGAGGCCGACCCCGAAGCGCTCGCCGCCCAAATCGACCGGCTGAGCGCCGAGCGTATCCGCCAGGAGGACTGGATCGGCCAAGCGGCGGCGCTGAGCAAGACTTAAGTCGTGGTTGCAAATTGCGTGCAGTGTCCTATAATCGAATTAAACTTGTGGTAGTGTTGACCCGGTTGATTACGAGCCGATGATTGACAATTTTGGCCTGTCAGATATTGCGGAATACGCCCAATTGCGCATCAGGGCGACCGAATTGCTGGATCGCTGTCTGACCCAGGGCGACGCGGAACAGCTTCAAGCGTTTGTCGAACAACAGATCGCTCACGACCCGCCCCGGCTTCAACTGCTGCGCGAACTGGCGGACGACCTGCAACTGCGGCACCTTTCGTTGAAAGAACACCGCTTCGACGTGCGCGACCGGATCGTGCGCCTGTTTCGGGACTTTGGCGTAGACATTACCATGATCGCTCCGCCTGCCGCCCTGGATGAGTATCACTGTCTCACCACCGATGCCTTGCTCACGTGCGCCGCGCAGCAGAACCGCCCGCTCGCCCCTAAAGACGCGATGCTGCTGCGCAAGGCGGTCGAGGCGTCTTTGGAGACCGCGGCGCAACTGACTGCCGACATCGCGCTGACCGAACGTCTTCACCGTTACCTGCTCGACTGGCTGGAAGCGCTCAACGCGGCTGAAGCGCGCTATCGCACCCCCGATGGGCGCCTAGACGCGGGCTACACGCAGTAAGGCCCGCAGTGGGATACTGGAGACTGCTGGTTGCTGGTCCCGCGACGCTCAGTTCGCGCGGCTTGCCACCCGGTAACTCAGCTTCCGCTACAAGTAGTCCTTGAGGCTGTGTTGCACCGCGTAAGCGGCGGCCTCGGCTCGGTTGGAAACCCCCAGCTTGCTGAGGATGTTGCTCACATAGTTGCGCACCGTGCCTTCGCCCAGGTAGAGCGCCTGGGCGATTTCGCGGTTGGTCTTGCCTTCTGAAACCAGATTGAGCACCTGCATCTCCTGCGCGGTCAGGTCCCCGAAGGCGGCAGCCTCTTCCTCGCGCTTGGCGCGGCGCACCTCGGCCAACACGCGCTTGGTGACGCTGGGGTCGAGCAACGCTTCGCCGCGCCCGACAGCTTCGATAGCCTGGATGAGGCTCTGGCTGTCAATCTGCTTGAGCAGATACGTCTCCGCGCCGGCGCGGATGGCCGAGAACAGCACCTCATCATCTTCGTAAGAAGTCAGCATGATGATCTTGATCTCCGGGTGCTGCTTCTTAATCGCCTGGCAGGCTTCAATGCCGCTCGCACCGGGTAGCCGGATGTCCATCAGGATCACGTCGGGCCGGTGCACGTCGGCCTTTTCGATGGCTTCTTTGGCGGTGCGTGCCTCCGCGATGACCTCAAACTGGGGCTGATGGTCAAGGAGCGCCTTCAGCCCCAGGCGTACAACCTCGTGGTCATCTACAATCATAATGCGTTGCTGTGCCATGCGCGTTTCCTCGATTACTTTTGACAAACCTCTAGGGCGACGGCGCTGGACCGCGCTATCTTCATCGCCAACCATCGCTGAGGAGTATAGCGAAGGCGCAGTTTTCTGACAAAGGCTATCGGGTTGCGCGTCGCATCGCATGGGTGCGAGGGCGACGTAAATGTTGCGCACAAGACAAATAGGCATGTAAAATGGGCCTGTAAACAACCCTGGGTTGAGTTGGTATGCTTATGGTTGTGCTGGCCGAGGTAGCTCCCTCGGTCGCAATTTGTATCGCGGGTTACTGTATCGGTTTCTGTAAGGAGCATCTGGCAACGTGCTAAGCCCCATTGACTGGCTGTTGGGCCTGTTTTCACTTGACATCGGCATCGACCTGGGAACAGCCAACACACTGGTGAGCGTGCGCAACAAGGGGATCGTCATCAACGAACCCTCGTGGGTAGCGGTTGAGAAGCGCACGCGCCGGCCGCTCGCTATCGGGGCGGAAGCGCGCCAGATGGTGGGCCGCACCCCCGCCAATATCATCGCTATCCGCCCGCTGCGCGACGGCGTGATCTCGGAGTTCGAGATCACCGAGGCGATGCTCGATTACTTCATCCGCAAGGCCCACCAACATTCGTTTGTGCCCATCCCCCGCCCGCGCGTGGTGGTGGGCATCCCCAGCGGCGTGACCGAGGTCGAGAAGCGCGCCGTCTACGACGCTACCATGAGCGCCGGCGCGCGCGAGGCGCACCTGATTGAGGAGCCGACAGCGGCGGCCATCGGGGCAGGGTTGCCTATTATGGAAGCGCGCGGCACCATGGTGGTGGACATCGGCGGCGGGACGACCGAGGTCGCGGTGTTCTCCCTGGGCGGGATCGTGATCTGCCGCTCGATTCGCGTGGCCGGCGACGAGATGGACGAGGACATCATCCAGTATATGCGCGGCAAGTACAATCTGCTGATCGGCGAACGCATGGCCGAGCGCGCCAAAATTGAGATCGGCTCCGCCTTCCCGCTGCCTGAAGAGCGCACCATGACCGTGCGCGGTCGCAACCTGGTGACCGGTCTGCCGGAGGCGGTGGAGGTGTCTTCGATTGAGCTGCGCGAGGCGCTGGCGCCCTCGGTCGAGACCATTGTGAACACCATCCGCGAGGCGCTGGACGAGACCCCACCTGAATTGGTGGCAGATCTGATGGAAACCGGCATCTGTATGGCCGGCGGCGGGTCGCAACTAAAGGGGCTGACCGAGCGCGTCGCCGACGAGACCAACATTCGCGTCTGGCTGGCGGAGGACCCGATGACGTGCGTCGCGCGTGGGGCGGGGCGCATCCTTGAGGACTACGATAACCTGCGGGTGCTGTTGGCCGGCCTGGAGCGGGGCAGCACCCAACACTGACCCTTAAGCCCGTTGTCCGACCGGGGAATCGCCAACAAAGAAACAGGGGCAAGGCTCACCTTGCCCCTGCGTGTTTGCTGCGAGATAGAGCCGGCGACGATACTACCGCCTGATGCTCATATCCTCGCAGAACTTCACCATTTTGCGAAGCTGACGCGGCACAATCGGCTTGAAGACCGTATACACCGCGCCCAACTCTTCAGCGCGCATTCGGGTCTGATTGCTGGCATCGGCGGTGACGACGATCACGGGGGGCGGGTTGGGCTGCCGGGACAAGAAACGGAATAGCTCCCAACCAGGACGGCGGGGAAGGCGCACATCCAGCAGCACAACGGCAATGGGGGACTGTCGCAACACCCGGATGGCGTCTTCGACGCTCGTTACCCCAACCACATCGTGCGTGCCGGCGAATATGGCCCGTATCAGCTCGTGGAACTCGACTTCATCGTCGACAACCAGGAGCGCAGGCTGCCTCCGCATTCCTCGTCGCTCCATCACGAACCCTCCGCGTCGACAGGGGTAAAACCCGATACGGTTAATTGTTCAATGAAGCCGGCCACTTAACCGTGTCGCTCACTGGACAAAGCGGCACTGGATAACGCCCGTACTGACTATGCAACTCTCTTCGCACACTCACCGTTCGCGCGTCACTGGCGAACCGGACATGGCAGCTGCGAGGCGAGCGGCGTTGCGGACAATTTCTACACTTGCAACCAGGATGTCACAGAGTGCAGCCGTTGTACATGGGAAGTTTTGACCAGATGAGGCAACTGGGGCTGCCCTCAATGACAGGCGTACACCCATTATAATGGTTAACGACCGCAACTGGCAAATTGAGAAAGCCATTTGCGGTAAATTTCACAATTCTAACCAAGCACTTCAATGACCCATTAACCTGCTTCAGCGATAGGTCATGCGCCTGCCAGTGGGCACGGCAAAAGAGACATGACACCCACCCATACAATACCTGAAAAAGGGGCAATCGCAAAGCGTTTTCAAAACATTCCGGTGAGATTTTCCAAACATGCCGACAGCGGTTGTCAGCGCAGGGAGCGTGTACTACAATGAGACGCAGGGCGCCGCCTCTCACCGCCATTATCCCTTGGGGCACACAAGGAGTACGAAGCTTTATGGAAGACCTTTCGGGTCAATCGCTCGGCCCATACAAGCTGCTCAACCGCGTCGGCATGGGCGGCATGGCAAGCGTCTACCGCGCCTACCAGCCCAGCATGGATCGTTACGTCGCGGTGAAAGTTCTGCCCCGCGAGTTCGCCCAGGACCCCGCCTTCGTCGGGCGCTTTGAGCAAGAGGCCAAGACCATCGCCCGGCTGGAACACCGCCACATCCTGCCGGTTTACGACTACGGCGAACACGAGGGCATCACCTATCTGGTGATGCGCTACATCGACGCCGGCACGTTGAAAGACCTGATCGCGCGCGGCCCGGTCGAGGCGCGCACCGCCCTGCGATTGGCCGCCCAGGTCGCCGACGCGCTCGATTACGGTCACCGCCAGGGCGTCACCCACCGCGATGTCAAACCCTCCAACGTCCTCATTGACCAGGGCGGCGATGCCTACCTGACTGACTTCGGCATCGCCAAGCTGGCCGAGAGCGTCGTGCAGTTCACCGGCTCCGGCCAGTTGATCGGCACCCCTTCCTACATGTCGCCCGAACAGGGCCAGGGCAAACCCACCGACCCGCGCTCGGACATCTACTCGCTGGGTATTGTGCTGTATGAGATGGTCACGGGCCGCCTGCCCTTCGAGGCCGAAACCCCGGTCGCCGTCGTGCTGATGCACCTGCGCGATCCCCTGCCCCCGCCGCGCGCCCAAAACCCCGCCCTCCCCGAAGATGTGGAGCGGATTATCCTCAAGGCGACCGCCAAAGCCCCCGAAGAGCGCTACCCAAGCGCCGCCGAGATGTCCCGCGCGCTGCAAGACGCGCTCTCCGCCGCCACAACGATCAAGGCGCCGGTCGTCCCGCCCAGGGCCGAGGGGGCCGCCGCTGCGCTGCCTACACAAGCCGAACCGCCCCCAACCGTCCCGCTGCGCGCGCCCTCCCGCCGGCTCAACGCGCCGCTCGTGGCGGGGGCCGTAATCGCCGCTGCGGTGCTGGTCGGCGCCCTGTTAGTGCTCACGCGGCCCGGCGGTCTCTCGGACCAGGACGCGACCGCCACCGCCGCGCAGGCGACGCAGGTCGCCGCGCAAATGGCCCAGACGCATGAAGCCGCCACCCTCACCGCGCTCCCGACCATCACCCCCGAACCCTCTGCCACACCCACCGAGACGCCTCCTCCCACGCCGGTACCCTTCCCGTTCGTAGTGCCGACGGCGTGGGATCACTTCACCAGTTCCGAGGAGGTGTACGACCTGGTCTATCACGACGGCGCAGTCTGGGCGGCGACGGGCGGCGGGCTGGTGCGCTGGTCGCCGGATGGCGCGTACACCAAGTACACCACCGCCGATGGATTGCCCTTCACGAACCTGCGCACGCTCATCTTTGACCGGGACGGCGCGCTGTGGCTGGGTCGCAACGACTCCGATGGCCTGGCGCGCGTCAGCTTCGACGCTGATAAAACGGTCGCAAGCGTTGATGACTTCAGCTACCTGGACGACACGCTACATTACGTATGGGACTTCCTGCAAACCGATGACGCGCTGCTCCTGAGCGAGTACGGGCCCACGTTCCGCACCTGGAATGGCGAGACATGGGAGGTTCTCGCCACGCCGCCGGAAGGGTTGGGAGAGTATCCCTACACAATGGCGCCGGTGGACGACAAGCTCTGGGTCGGCACGGATAAGGGCTTGGTGGAATGGGACGGGGAGGTATGGTCGCAGGTCGAACTCCCCGAAGTCGAGCCGGACGAACCGGTTTACATGGTTTATATCCAAAGCGACGGGGGGATTTGGGTCACAACCGCGCGGCGGTCGCTGCGCTACGCGCCGGAAACACAAAGCTGGTCGGTGGTCGGCAGGGAAGAGGACGGTAACCTCGTTACCGCAGTGATGGAAACCGGCGACGGTAACATCTGGGTGGGAGAGCCGGGGTACGTCGCTGGCGGTCCGCTCCACGGCGATCAGGGCTGGCAGTCATGGAACGACCTGCCCGGCTGGGATCGTCGCGCCATCGTTGAGGATGGCGCGAGCAACATCTGGGTCGCCACCAACGACGGGGTGCTGCGCTACGACGGGACGCGCTGGAAGCAGTTCACCCTACCCGGCGAACCCCCTACACACTATCTGGCGCAGATACTTCCCGGACCTGACGGCAGGTTGTGGTTCCCCGTGGCTTACTACAACAGCTTCGTGACTTATGATCCAGCCACCGACGCTTGGTCCACCGGATTTGAAGTGGACCTGCCGATCCGGTCAGCCGTCTTCAGCGGCGAAACTCTCTGGGCCGGCACTGAAGAGGGGTTGATCCGCCTGAAGGGGGGCGTGCAGCGCCGCTATACCGTCGAAGATGGGATGGTCGGCAACATCGTCAACACGCTGGTCGTCGATCCCCAAAACGCGGACGTACTCTGGATCGGCACGAACGCCGGCATCAGCCGTTTCGACTCCGCCGCCGGGATGTGGGAGAACAGCACCGGCGAGGAGGCCGCCCTACCCGACGATACGGTAACCCTGCTCTACACCGCCCCAGATGGGCGCATCTGGGCAGCCAGCGGCCAGCAAGACTACGAGTCGGACGAGCGCGCCGCGCTGAGCGTCTTCGACGGCGAGGCGTGGACGCGGGTCGGCGAGATGGGCGCGCCCTTTGAGCCGAACGCTCACCGGCTCTACGCGATGATAACGGATGCGGCGGGCAATCTGTGGGTGAGCACAGGCTACGGGGGATTGCACCGCTGGGACGGCGCGCGCTGGCGCACGTTCTACGAGGCCGACGGCGCGCCGACCTATACCGTCGTCGCTATGCTCAATGCGCCCGACGGGTCGCTGTGGTTCAGCGCAGACGAACACGGCCTGTATCGCTTCCACGCCGACGAGGGTTGGTCGCACCTGTCGCCAGAGGCGCTCGGCTGGCGCGGCACTGCGCACGCCATATACCTCTCGCCAGGGGGCGATCTATGGCTCCTGACGGATGAAGGGATCATCCGCTTCAAGCCGTGACAAACACAGGTAGGGGCGCAGCACGCGCTACGCCCCTACTTCCCCCCGACGTTATGAGAATTTCAAGCGATCGGTTACGTGCCCCTGGCGACCTCGACCAGCCGGGCGAAGCTCTCAGCGTCGCGCACGGCGATGTCGGCGAGCGACTTGCGGTCAAGCTCGATGTTAGCTTGTTTCAGCCCGTACACCAGGCGGCTGTAGCTCAAGCCGTTGAGCCGCGCAGCGGCGTTGACGCGCGCGATCCACAGCCGGCGCAGGTCGCGCTTGCGGTCGCGCCGGTCACGGCGCGCGTACCATAGCGACTTCATCATCGCCTCGTTGGCGCGCCGAAAGAGCTTACTCTTCGTGCCGCGCTGGCCTTTGGTCAGCTTCAGGATTTTCTTGTGGCGGTGTCGGGCATGGGGACCGCCCTTTACTCTCGGCATGTTCGGCCTCTCTCAGTCAGGTTTCAAGTGTTAGCCAATGCCGGTTCGCATATCAGGTCGGCGGGTTGGCCTTGTATTTCTTCAGGTAAGGCGCCAGGCGATGGACGCGCTTGCGGTCGCGCGCGTTCTCGACTTCCAGCATTTCGGTGAAGAGGTTCTTCGTGCGCTTGGACTTGCGCCGGCGCAGGTGGCTCTTGCCCCCCTTCGTGCGCACCAGCTTTCCCGAACCGGTGAGGCGAAAACGCTTGGCCGTGGCCTTATGCGTTTTGAGTTTGAACTTCTTCGTCACAAGTATGCTCCTGGATGGACGCGGGATCACTTCTTTGAGCCAGAAGGCGCCAGGACCATGAGCATGGTGCGCCCCTCCATATTCGGGGTTTGCTCCACCACGCTGATGTCCGATAGTTCCTCGGCAATGCTGACCAGCAGTTCACGCGCAATTTCCGGGTAGGTGATCTCTCGCCCCCGGAAGCGGATGCGCACCTTGACTTTATTGCCCTCCTCAAGCCACCGCCGCGCATCGCGGACCTTGAAAGACCGGTGGTGGTCGGTGGTCTTGGGGCGGAGACGGATCTCTTTGACTTCGACCTGTTTCTGCGACCTGCGCGCCTCGCGCTCTTTCTTAGCCCGCTCGTACATAAACTTGCCGAAATCCATAATCCGGCAGACCGGCGGGTCCGAGTTGGGTGCCACTTCCACAAGGTCCAGGCCGCGCTCCTCCGCGATTCGCAACGCCTCGCGCACCGAAACGACCCCCAGATTTTCGTTGGCGTCGGTGATGAGGCGAACCTCAGGGGCGCGGATTTGTTCATTGGTGCGGTAATCTGCTGCGCTTATACCACTTACCTCGCTTGTACACACGCAATCGCCCGTCTTGGGCGGAACGGACTGTCATTATAACAAACGCTTGATCTTTGAGCAATGTCTTTTTTACGGATTTTACAGGCCATAATGCCGCCGCGTGAAACCCTTAACGATGGTACAATCTTTGCGCCTCACGCACTGCGATTGTGTGCAGTGCGCGTTCTTGAGTCATCCTGATTCCCAAGCATGAAGGAAGCCAGAGCAACATGAGCCAGAAATCCGCGTTTCGTTATGCCATCATCGGCAGCGGGCGACAGGGTGTCGCCGCCGCTTACGACCTTGCCCGCTTTGGCGGGGCGGAGTCGATCCTCCTCGCCGACATCGACGGGGCAACCGCGGAAGCCGCCGCCGACCGCCTCAACCGGCTGGTGAGCGCCCGATTGGCGCAGGCGTGCTGCCTGGACGTGCGCGATTACGACGCCGTAGTGGAAACCTTGCAGGGCGTCGATGTGGCGATCTGCGGCACGCCGTTTGCATATATCCTGCCGGTCACACATGCGGCCATCCAGGCCGGCGCGAGCCTGGTGGATTTCGGCGGGCATACCCCGACTGTGTTCAAACAGCTGGAGCTGAACGCGGAGGCGCAAGCGGCGGGCGTCTCCATCGTGCCGGACTGCGGCATGGGGCCGGGGATGAACAACACCCTGGGCGCTTACGCGGTGGAGTTGCTGGACGAGCCGCGCGAGGTGTACTTGTGGGACGGGGGGCTGCCGCAGCATCCCGTGCCGCCGTGGAACTACCAGCTCACTTTTCACATCAATGGCTTGACCAACGAGTACTACGGCGAGACCGCCTTCCTGCGCGACGGCAAGATCACGATGGTGAGGGCCTTCGAGGAATATGAGGAGATCGACTTCCCGCCGCTGGGCCGGCTGGAGGCGTTTGTCACCACCGGCGGGACCTCGACCGCGCCCTATACGTTCGAGGGCAAGCTCCAGGTCTACCAGAACAAGACCTGCCGCTGGCCGGGACACTTCGCGCAGTTCAAGGCGTATCAGCAGTTGGGGCTGTTTGAGACGACGCCGATTCAGGTCAACAGCGTGAAGGTCGCGCCGCGCGACGTGTTCCACACGTTGCTGGCGCCGAAAATCCGCGCGGCCCCAGACTACCGCGATGTGTGCATCATCCGCGCGAAAGGCGTGGGCAGCAAAGATGGGCGCGAGGCGGCGGTCACCATCGACATGATCGATTACTACGATGAGGCGACCGGCTTCACCGCGATGGAGCGCATGACCGGCTGGCACGCGGCGATTATGGCGGGGTTCATCGCCCGCGGGGAGGTGCGCCGGGGTGTGACGCGCAACGAGCTTGCCCTGCCCGCGTCGAAGGTCGTCGTGGCGGCGCGCGAACGCGGCTTCCAGATCAGTGAGCGGTGGGAGTGCGCGGGCTGACCAAAGCGGCGTCGAGCCGCAGGCGAGACGGGGGTGAGGTAGAGAAAGGCCTTGCAGCCGGGTGACGCCATTGTCATTTGACACAATGTTCCACGTGCACTAGAGTTGTGGCTAGGGGGCGACCTATCGACAGAGGGAACATGACCACATCTGCCGAGTTGGCTCAATCCGAGTCGGTGCAGAATTTCCTTAAAGCGATATATGCCTTGCAGCGGCGCATGGAGCGGGTCCCGACGAGCGCGCTGGCAGAGCACTTGGGCATCTCGGCTCCTTCTGTGACGGACATGGCGCGCCGGCTGGAGACCGCCGGCCTGGTGGATTATCGCAAGCACCGGGGCGTGTTGCTGACCCCTGATGGCGAAGCGATTGCCCTCAAAATCGTCCGCCGGCATCGCCTCATCGAGCTATATCTCGCCAAGGAACTGGGCTACGAGCCATACGAGGTTCACGAGGAGGCCGAGCGCCTGGAGCACGCGGTTTCGGAGCGTTTTATTCAGGAGATCGCGCGCAAGCTCGGCGACCCTGGCGTGGACCCGCACGGCGACCCTATCCCTGCCAGCGACGGCACCATTGCGCGCCGCAACCTCTCGCCGCTTTCGGAACTCCCTGCGAGCGTAACCGGAAAGGTAGCGCGCCTCGCCACTAACGATATGGATGTGCTCCGTCACATCCTGGATCGGGGTTTCTGCCTGGACGCCCAGGTTAAGGTGCTGACCCGCGATCCGTTCAAGGGGCCGATCACCGCCCTGGTTGACGGTCAGGAGCGCGTCATCGGGCACGCGGTCGCCGCCAACATCCTTGTGGATGTGGACGACGATCAGCCGCCGGTGAATCGATGCTGACCCGTCTCTCAACCGCTCGCTTCGCCAGGGAAGAAACCCCGCGCTTCCAATCGTGGCGGTTCGGAATACGCTCGTAGTAACTCCGCGCCAACAAGACAAACCCAACCCTAATAAAAGAAATCAAGGTAACCTTTGTAGATCATTATGGATCAAATCTGTAAACTTTGTCGTATAATAAACATTGTCACCGCCGAAGGCGCCGCAAGCGAAAAAACTACAAGAGTTTCTCAGAGACCGCTGAGGGCTTTTTGGTTTATAAGAGTCTGGCTTGCGGCATTCGCTTTTTAACCAACAAAGAAGGAGTAAGTATGAGGATCAACCGATTGTTTTACGCCTTGTTGGCGCTCGTGTTAATCGCGCCAATGCTGCCGGCGCGGTCGGCAAGCGCCCAGGGGGATTATCCTCTGGAAAACTGTGTGCGCGGCGGGTTCTCCACCGAAGAGGACTTCAGGATGACGGAAGGTGAACCCTACGACGGCAACCCGTACATCTCCGACGGTGACGTGCTCAGCTTCGACGGGCAGGTGTGCGCGCGCAATCGCGATCTCCTCTTGCCGCGTTTCGATGTCTCTGACGATCTGGGCCTTGATGCGCTAGACATCCTCCGCATTGACACGAGGGGGAGGAGGCACGTCGTCGCCTTCTCTACCGAACTGGACAGCCCGCATGGGACCTTCACTGCGGGTGACCTGCTCTTCACCACCGGGGGGGTCATTCCCAACGCTGCCCTCGTGCTTCTCTTCCAGATCCCCTATGACATTGGCCTGGATGGCGTCCATTTCATCGGGACAGAGGACCGTCTCCTGCGCCTGGTTGAGTTTGTCGGCACGCGCGACCCCAACGACCCGCAGTGGACGCAGGGGTTGCTGCAAGGTATCCTTAAAGAACTTGAGATCGACATCTGGTTCTCGATTGAGGGTACCTGGCCGTTCCGCGAGGACCGCCCGATCCTTGACGGCGACGTGCTCTCGGCGCGAGATGGGATTGTTGTCCTGGGGCAGTGGCAGTTGTTCGACCCCCCGATCCCGGCGGGCATCCCCGATCGCGGTGTAGACTTCGGCCTCGACGGTCTGACGGGTTCGCGTGAACCTGACCGCGAGTCGGTGATCTTCTCCAGCGAAATCCTGTACCGGGGCAGGGAAAGCAGTTTCACCGACGGCGACGTGCTCAGGCTCGGTGGGAGCGTCGTCATCACCAACGAATCGCTGGTGAAGGCGTTCGCGCCAGCGGCTGACTTCTTAGGTCTGGATGCGCTCTCAATACCGCTGCGTGAGCCGGTGTTTGACCCCAACATCCAAACCATGTGCGGCGATGGCCGTTTCATCGTCGATTTCGAGGGCGGTCAGGCGCCCATCGGAATCCCGAACCCCGCCTTCACCGGCCTCTATAGGCCTCCGTTCAATCCACCGCTGCGCCAACCCTGCGGCCTGTACGTCCCGATTGACGGCCTCATGCCGGACGACGTGATCCGGTTCCGGGTCGCCTATCGTGAGGTCAACGAGCCGGTCCCAGCCAATGTAGGCGACGCGCCCGCCATCCAGACCCGCTGGCGACTCGCCGTGTGGGACTCCATCCTTGCCCTGTGCAAGCACGATTGGGGTGCGCCCACCTTCCTGGAAACCGACCCCGACGGCTGGATGGACGCGATCAACTACCTGGAAGCCAAGACCGGCCTGGACATCAACGGCGACAGCGTCTACTTCACCGATGGCTGCGTCAACTCCGGGTTGCGCCTAGCCGTGTGGAACACGCTCAGCCTGCCGGCCGGCCCTCTACCGGGGCATGACCGCGAGGATCACTACGTCGTGTGGCTGGAGTGGGAAGACTCGGCTGGCTTCCACCGCGAACCGGTCGATCACCACCTGCAACTCGACAACACGTTGCCGGAGATCGCTCCCTGGCCTGCGGGTCTGGAAGTCAGGCTGACCGACGGCACCACCGTCGTGCCCGCGTGCGGCGAAGCGCCAGAAGGTTCCAGTGAGTTCCAGGTTTGGGCGCAGTTCGACGACGCTTACTACTGGAACTTCCAACTGATTGTGAGGGGCGGAGCGCCCCCGGCGACCGCGTCTTACGGCCCGCACAACTACTATGATCCCGACGACGGCCCGCCCTTCCTTAGCCCCAAACACACCGACGACACTGGCACGGTGCCTGACGCCACGACCGTCCACGTACGTAACATCTTCATGACTGACCTGGGCAGATCGTTCGTCGATTGCTGCTATATACTCGAACTCTACGTGCGCGACGCCTCGATCCGCCACAGCTTCAACGAGTTTGCGGCCAACGATGTCTCCGGCGGCTACTACTCCTACACCTTCATCACCTTCGCCGCCGCGCCGAAGAAGCCGTAACGAGTTCTGGGCTGAAAAACCTTAACGATCCTGCCGCCGGACACCACTTATGGTGTCCGGCGGTGCTTTCGCCAGAAGCCTGGGGTTTTTCTTGGCCTTCCTGAAGATCGCAGTATAGTTGAGGTCGGTCGGATATAGTCGTGTTGAGGAGGGGATATGGCCGCGTTGGGGGTCACCGCTGCAATCATGCGCGATGGGCAAATCCTGCTCACCAAGCGCGAGGATTTCGAGGTCTGGTGCCTGCCTGGCGGCCACGTTGACCCCGGCGAGTCCATCGCGCAGGCGGCGATCCGCGAGGCGCGCGAGGAGACCGGCCTTGAGGTCAGGCTGACCCGACTGGTGGGAGTCTACTCCGTGCTTAACGCGCCCTCCGGCGAGATGCACGTGGTCTCGTTCGTCGCCGAGCCTGTCGGCGGCGCGTTGCAACCTGGCGCCGCGGAAGTCCTGGAGGCGCGTTACTTTGATCTCGCCGCGTTGCCCGAACCGCTCTTATGGTGGCACCGCCAGCGCATCCTGGACGCGGTAAACGGCGTCAGCGGCGTGGCGTGGTTGCAGGTGATGAACCGTGCGGCGCAACCGATGCCCCGCCAGGAGCTTTACGCCCTGCGCGACCGATCCGGGTTGTCGCGGCACGAGTTCTATCGACAACACTTCGAGCCGCCCGGCGATGAGCGCCGGGAGGTGGGCGGGTAACGCCGCGCTGATCTTCATTGCAAAGGCTGGGTTTGCGTCCAGGATGTAGTACAATTCTAAACGCAAGTCCGCAGTTTTTGGGAGGAGCACGTCATCATGGAAAAGCGACAACTGGGCCGCACCGGTCACATGAGCAGCGTGGTGATCCTGGGCACCGCCGCGTTCGGGCGCGCCCCGCAGGAAGAGGCGGACGCCGCGCTCGACCTGGCGCTGGCGCGCGGCGTCAACCATATCGACGTGGCGCCGACTTATGGCGACGCCGAGTTGCGCGTCGGCGCGTGGCTGGGGCCGCACCGCGACCAGTTCTTCCTCGGCTGTAAAACCACCGAGCGCACCCGCGACGGTGCATGGGACCAGCTTCAACATTCACTGGAACGCCTGCGCGTAGACCGGCTGGACCTGCATCAATTCCACAGCGTGGGCACGTTTGAGGAGTTGGACCAGATCACCGCGCCGGGCGGCGCGTTCGAGGCGTTTGTCCGCGCGCGCGACGAGGGTCTGACGAAGTACCTCGGCATCACCGGGCATGGCCTGCTCGCGCCGGCGGTGCACGCCGAGGCGGTGCGGCGCATGGACCTCGATACCGTGTTGTTCCCGATCAACCCGAACCTCTACGCCAACCCCGACTACCGCCGCGACACGGAGGGCCTGCTCCAACTGGCCGCCGAGCGCGACCTGGGCGTGCTGATTATCAAGTCAGTGGCGAAGGGGCTGTGGCACGAGGACCAGCACAAGTACGACACCTGGTACGAGCCGTTCGACCGGCTGCACAAGATCATTGAAGGCGTGCGGTTCGCGCTCTCGCAGCCGAGGGTAACGGGGATTTGCAGCGCCGGCGACACGCGCATCCTGCCGATGGTGCTCGCGGCTGCCGAGGCGTTCACGCTGATGAGCGCGACGGAGCAGGTGGCGCTCATCGAGCAGTGGGCGGAGTTGGAGTCGGTGTTTCCGGGGCCGTTAGGATAAACCCAAATGCAGGATGGTGTTACCGTCGAGATTGCTACTGCAATCCGGGCGTTGCGCTTGGTTGGTTATATTCGCGCTGGATAGGGTAATGGAGACGGCTTTTCCGCCTACCGATGCCCAGCGCTACATCGCTCGGTGGGAAATGACCTTGTTGGGAACAGTTACTGACCGAAGCCATCCAAACGGCAGCCTAATTGGCTTGATCGACGCGCCTGGAGGACAACCACTGGTGGTCTGTCTCTCCCTGCGTGTGCGCCGGAACAGATCACCTAACATGCCAACAGTGCATTACGGAGGGCAGGTCATCGACGACCTGTCCTCCGTTCCGCCTTACTCACCGTGACAACGCCTTCGCCGGCTCCGTTAGCACCTGCTCGGCGCGGGCGAGCAGCAACTCCCCGTTGAGCAACGCGCCTCCCGACGCGCCGCGATGCGTGTTGTGCCCCAGCGCCACGAACTGGATGTCCGCCGTCGCCGACGGCTTCACCCGCCCCACCGTGACCGTCATCCCGTGACCCGCGTCGCGGTCGAGGCGCGGCTGCGGGCGGGCCGCGTCGCGCGTCACGACGATGGGGCGCGCGGGCGCGCTCGGCAGGTCGGCGACCGCCGGCGCCTCGAACGCTTCGAGCGCGTCGATCACGTCGTCAACCGAGGGCTTGCGCGCGAACTTTACGTTGGCGCAGATGAAGTGCCCCTCGCGCACAGGCACGCGGTTGCACTGCGCGCTCACTGCGAACGGGGCGTCGATCACCGCGCCGCCGGAGAGTTTTCCTAACAACTTGCGCGGCTCGGCGCAGAGTTTCTCCTCCTCGCCGCCAATATGCGGGAGGATGTTGTCGATGATGTCCAGCGCCGGCACGCCGGGGTAGCCCGCACCCGACAACCCCTGCATCGACACCGCGTGCACCGCCGTGAGGGTGAACGCGCGGTGCAGCGGCGCGAGCGCCATCGCCAGCACGGTGGTGGTGCAGTTCGGCGCGGTGATGATGGCGCCCTCCCAGCCCTTCGCGTGGCGCTGCGCCGAGAGCAGCCCCAGGTGGTCGGCGTTGACCTCCGGGATCAGCAGCGGCGTGAGCGGGTCCATGCGGTGCGACGAGGCGTTCGAGCACACGATGTGCCCCGCCTGCGCCAGCCGTAGCTCGACCGGGCCGGCCTCGCTCCCCGGCAACGCGGAGAAGACCCAGCGACACGGCGGGAAGTCGTCAGGGGCGAGCAGGACCATGTCCTGCGCCCAGGCGGGTATCGGCGTTTCGAGAACCCAGTTCGCGGCCTCGGCGTAGCGCTTGCCGGTCGAGCGCTCCGAGGCGGACAGCGCGACAACCTCGAACCAGGGGTGACCATCCAGCCATTGGATAAAGCGCTGGCCCACCATGCCGGTGGCGCCGATAATGGCAACCGGGGTCTTGTTGGCAACCATGTGGCTCTCCTTCTGTGTAAAATCCAACCACGAATAACACAAATTGTCACGAACAGTAGATATTTGTGTTATTCGTGTCTAATTCTTATGATTCGCGCTCACCCGCGCGTGCAGATGTTGGACCAGCGGCGGCAGCTCGTCGGTGGGCACCACCACGATGATGCCGGCGTCAACTGTGGCCTGCGAGATGGCGAGCACGTGCGCCCCGGTCTCGCCGAGCGCGGCCAGCGTGGGCATGACGACGTTCTGCCCGACCACCGAGACCGTCGCCACATCAGGCCGCACGTTGACCATGAGCTTGTCGGCGGCGGCGCTCATCATGGCCGGCTCGCGGTCGCCGCAGCGGATCAGCACGCTCACCTCGTGCTGCCACGCCGATTGCAGGTACAGCAGCACGTTGACCCCGGCGCGCGCCATGCGCTCCAGGCTGGCGGCGGTCACATCCGGGGTCCAGGTGTCCGCCTCGGCTTTGATGGTGACCAGGCACAGGTCGTCCATCGAGATAATGGCCGGCGGGTGTTCGCTGTAGCGGCTGGAGATCAGCGTGCCGGGGTGCGCCGGGTTGAACGTGTTCTTGAGGCGAAGCGGCACGCCGGTCCGCACCAGTGGGCGGATGGTCTTCGGGTGGAGCACGTCCGCGCCGCAGGCGGCGAGTTCGGCGGCGCTCATGTACGAGAGGTGGCTCAGCACGCGCGCCTGGGGCACGATCTTCGGGTCAGCGGTGAGGATGCCGTCCACGTCGCTCCAGATCCACACCTCGTCGGCTTCGAGCGCCGCGCCCACAATCGCCGCCGAGTAGTCGCTGCCGCCGCGCCCCAGCGTGGTGACGACCCCGTCCGGCGTCGCGCCGACGTAGCCGGTGACGACCGGGATGATCCCCTCTTTCAACATCGGGCGCAGCTTGGTGCGCGCGCCGTACCAGGTGGCGACGGAGTCGGGGGAGGCTTCGCCAAAGCGGTCATTGGTGATGACCACGCCGGCGCTGGCGTCCACCGGCTCGGAGGGGTAGCCGGCCTCGCGGAAGGCAAGCGACACCATCGGCGCGGACAGGCGCTCGCCCGCCCCGGCCACGCGGTCGAGCGCGCGCGGGGTGAGTTCGCCGAGCACGTCAATCGAGCGCAGGACCGCACCTAGCTCGGTGAAGATGTTGTTGATGTGGCCGAAGATCGCGGCGCGCTCGGCCTCGTCTGCGGTGAGCGCGGCGGCGGTCGCCTGGTGGCGCTCCATCAGCCGCTTGAATTCGTCCTGCCACTCCTCCACCCTGCCCACCGCCGCCGCGCGCGCGGCGTTGAGCAGGATGTCGGTGGTGCCGGCCATCGCGGAGACGACGACGACGGTCTCGGTGTCGTCGCCCCGGCTTTCCAGCACCAGCCGCACGACTTCGCGCATGTTGTCCGCGCCGTTGACGGACGTGCCGCCGAATTTCATCACCAGCATAGGCCAGGGCCTCCACATTGAAAAAGATCAAGAAAACGACGCGATTGTCATAACACCTGAAGCCGATTTGCGACGCGAGAACATCACTGGCGCGCCACTCTCTCCCGCTGCCGCGTCTCCTCGCGGTGCACACGCGCGAGGAAGTCGCCGATGATCTCGGTGAGCAGCTCCACCTCGACCAGGAACGAGTCGTGCCCGTAGGAGGACTCCACGTCGATGTACGTCACATCGACGCCGTTCTGGAGCAGCGCGCGCACGATCTCCTGCGACTGGTACGACGGGTACAGCCAGTCCGACGTGAAGCTGAACACCAGGAACCGCGCCTTGACGCCCGCGAAGGCGTCCGCGAGCGAGGCGCGGCCCTCGGCCAGGTCGAAGTAGTCGATGGCCTTCGTGACGTACAGGTACGTATTGGCGTCGAAGCGTCTGGGGAACTGGTTGCCCCGGTAGCGCAGATAGCTCTCGACCGCGAAGTCGGTCTCGAAGTCGTAGCCGCGCTGCTCGCGGTACTGGAGCCGCCGCCCGAACTTCTCGCGCATCGAGGCGTCGCTCATGTATGTGATGTGCCCGACCATGCGCGCCACCGCCAGCCCGGCGTCGGGCGTCGGGCCGCCGTAGTAGTCGCCGCGTTTCCAGTGCGGGTCGGCGTAGATCGCCTGCCGGCCCACCTCGTTGAGCGCGATGGTCTGCGCCGACGAGCGCGCGCACGTCGCAATCGGGATGCACGCCGCCACCCGGTCGGGGTAGTCCACCGCCCACTGGAGCGCCTGCATCCCGCCCATGCTGCCGCCCGCGACCGCCAGCAGCCGCTCGATGCCCAGGTGATCCATCAGGTGGCGCTGCGCGCTCACCATGTCCTTGATCGTGATGACCGGGAAGCGCAGGCCGTAGGGCTTCCCGGTCGCCGGGTCGATGGATGCGGGGCCAGTCGAGCCGCGACAGCCGCCAATGACGTTGGAGCAGATCACGCAGTAGCGGTCGGTGTCGAACATCTTGCCAGGGCCGACCGCCTCGTCCCACCAGCCGGGCTTGGCGTCGTCAGGAGAGTGATAGCCGGCCACGTGCGCATCGCCGCTGAGCGCGTGCAGGATCAGCACCGCGTTGGAGCAGTCCGCGTTGAGCTGGCCGTAGGTCTCGTAAGCGAGCGTGACCGGGCCGAGCCGCGCGCCGCTTTCGAGCACGAGTTCGTCCGGCGGGTGCGCGAAGGTGAAGGTCTGCGTCTCGACCAGGCCGACCGATCCCGGCTGCTGCCAGGGAGGGAGGTTGTTTTTGTGGCCGTTGGGTGAGATCATCGTGCGCTATCCATCACTTCAAAGGCACAACCCATACGTAAATGTTTTCCTCGTCGTTCGCCCCTTCCTGCGCGCTGATCTCCGCCGCCGGCACGCAAAGCATCGCCACGACGAGCAAAGCGGTCAGGGTCAACGGGCGCTTCATGGAACAACCCTCCGTTTGCATGTAGGGGCGGGACGCTTCGCGGAGACCCGCCCCTACGCGAGTCACTGCGCCGATTCTATCCCGCTGCCGCCGCGAGCGCCTGGTCCAAATCCCACACGATGTCCTCGATGGCCTCCAGCCCAATCGACAGGCGCACGTAATCATCCGTGACGCCGGTTTCCGCCTGCTCCTGCGGGCTAAGCTGCTGGTGCGTCGTCGTGGCGGGGTGGATGGCGAGCGACTTCGCATCGCCGACGTTGGCGAGGTGGCTGAACAGCTTCAGGTGGTTGATGAAGCGCCGCCCGGCCTCGCGCCCGCCCTTGATCCCGAAGCCGAGCACCGCGCCAAACCCGCCGTGGAGGTACTTCTTCGCGGTCGCGTGCGACGGGTGCGAGGACAGCCCCGGATACGTCACCCATGTCACCAGCGGGTGATCCTCCAGGTGCTCTGCGACCGCGAGCGCGTTGGCGCAGTGGCGCTCCATGCGCAGCGAGAGCGTCTCCAGGCCGATGATGTTCAGAAAGCTGTTGAACGGGGCCTGGCACGGACCGAGGTCGCGCAGGTTGACCGTCCGCGCGCGCAGGATGTACGCGAGCGGGCCGAACGTCTCCACGAAGCGCAGGCCGTGATAGGCCGGCTCCGGCTCGGTCAGCCAGGGGAAGCGCCCGCTGCCGGCCCAGTCGAACTTGCCGCTATCGACGAGCACGCCGCCGATGCTCAGGCCGTGCCCGCCGATCCATTTCGTGGTGCTATGGACCACGATGTCCGCGCCAAACTCGAACGGGCGGCACAGGTAGGGCGTGGCGAAGGTGTTATCGACGATCAGTGGAAGGCCGTGCTCGTGCGCGATGGCCGCAATTGCCTCGAAGTCGGCCACGTCGAGCTTGGGGTTGCCGATGGTCTCAACGTAGATCGCCTTAGTCTTGTCGTTGATCGCCCGGCGGTAGTTCTCCAGGTCGATGGGATCGATGATGCGCACGGTAATTCCCAGGCGCGGGAAGGTCTGGCTGAACTGCGTGTACGTGCCGCCGTAGAGGCTGCACGAGCTGGCGATCTCGTCCCCGGCCCCGGCGATGGTGAACACCGCGAGCATCTGCGCCGCCTGCCCGGAGCTGGTCGCCAGCGCGCCGACACCTCCCTCCAGGGCGGCGATGCGCTGCTCGAACACGTCGTTGGTCGGGTTCATGATGCGCGTGTAGATGTTGCCGAATTGTTGCAGGGCAAAGAGCGAGGCGGCGTGGTCCGTGTCGTTGAAGACGTAGGACGTGGTCTGGTAGATGGGCACGGCGCGGGCGTTGGTGGCCGGGTCGGGCTGTTGCCCGGCGTGCAGGAGCAGGGTATCGAACTTGTACTGACGACCGTTGGCGTTGTTGGACATCTGTCTCTCCTGTGGTGATGATGCTTGGCGTGATGCTCCCCTCAGTTCGACAAAAAAGTCCCCTCTCGAAGAGAGGGGACTTGGCACAGGCTGCTTGTCGTCTCCTCATCTTCCAGAATACTCTGCCGGAATTGGCACCTTCGCGGGGAGTCACCCCCGTCGGGTTGCCGAGGCTTCACAGGGCCGGTCCCTCCGCCTCTCTGGATGAGGTTCGCTCACGCTATTCGGTTGTTGCGAGGTAGTGTAGCAGAAACAAAAAGGGTTGTCAATAGGGAAATCGGAGAAAACGGCTAGGATTATCCGCTATCGCGCCGCTCCCTGGGAGATTTTGGGGCACGATGCCAGCAGCGACTCGACCGACACGTCCTCGTCGATGTCTTTCCAGTGGATACCCACGCCGCGTCTGATCAATCGCCAGTTGGCGCGCTGCGCGGGAGTCGCATCGCGCAGTTGGGGGAACCACTCCAGCGGCACGCCGATAGTGCGCCCGTCGTTGAGTTGGACGTGGAGGGTGTCGTCGTCAAAGTGAACCGATACAGCCAGTGCTGAAATCGTTGGGCCAGGAGTCTTCAAAGCGCTCATACCATGCCTCCAAAAACACTTCTCGAGAACCGGTACTGGGAGGCTCAAGGCGTTATTGTGGCGATCGAGGCCGGCGCGCACGTTATCTTTACCATGTGCCGACCTGACCAAACCGCCGTCAGCCAACCGCCGGGTAAGAGTCGGCTACCTGGGCTTGTGGGCGCGCGCCGCCTACGCTAAACTCAGTCTCAGCTTGCATGTGCGCGTGTGGAGTACAGCGTGGCCGGTCCTCGCCTCGGAATTGACGTAGCATTCCGCTCGGATGTCGGGCGGACGCGCCGCCACAACGAAGATTACGTCGGTTTCTACGAACCGCAGGATGCGCAGGAGATCGCTTCGGCTGGCCGGCTTTACGTCGTCGCCGACGGCGTAGGCGGCGCGGCGGCGGGCGAGATCGCCAGCCAGTACGCGGTCCGTAAGGTTCTGGCCGGGTATTACGCTTCCCAGGAGCCGGATTTGGAGGAGCGCCTGGTTCAGGCGGTGACGGCGGCCAACACCGACATCTACGCCTTCGCCGACAGCCGTCCTCGCCCGATGGCGACCACGCTCGTCGCGGCGGTTGTGCACGAGGATGAGTTGATTGTCGCCAACGTGGGCGACAGCCGTGCCTACCTGGTGCGCGAAGGCGAAATCCGCCAGGTGACCGAGGACCACTCACTCACCGCGCAGATGGTCCGCCAGGGCAAGATTTCAGTGAAGGAGGCTGAGACCCATCCAAAGCGGAACCTGCTGGTGCGCACTGTCGGCGGGTCGGACCGGGTGCAGGTGGACCTGTTCGGTGGGCCATTGCTACTCGACGATGTCGTGGTGCTCTGCACCGACGGCCTGACGCGCTACTTAAGCGAGGAGGAAATCGCGCAGGCCGTGTGCGCGATGCGCCCGCAGCAGGCCGTCGATCAACTGGTGCACATGGCGAATGAGCGCGGCGGCAAGGACAACATCACCGTCCTGGTGTTGCAGGTGGTCGAGCCGGACGATGACCTTGACACCGAGCCGCGCCAGCGGCCTATTGAGACGCCCGATCTTGAGGAGCTTGAGCACACGCTCGCCGCACAACGGGCGTTGCCCACGTCCCGCCCAATGTGGCCGTTATCGCCGCTGGCAATAGGTGCAGCGCTGGCGGTGGGGCTGGGGGCGCTGATGCTCGCGCTCGGCGGCCTCGCCGGGAGCGGCGCGGCATCTGGGGCCGCTACCACTCCCCCGCGCGCACAGGCGACGCAGGCGCGTATTGCCGACTCGACTGAGACGCCCAGCGCGCTTTTCGAGCCGGGGACGGCGGTGCGCTTCACAGCCGCGTCGAGCCTTTATGAAAGCCCAGGGTCATCGGCGGGGGAAGTGTTAGCCGTGACCCAGGGCCAGGACGCGCAACTGCTCGGCGGGCCTACATGGAACGACTCCGGGACGGTGTGGTGGTTGTTAAAGCTGACCCCACCCGACGGCAAGCCGGTCACCGGCTGGGCCATGCAAGCGGTTTTGGATCGAGCGCCGTAGCGTTGAGGACGCCTGTTCACCTTGTTGGGCCTTGGCGCTCCGCCGACTTCGGTCGCGGGCCGCAAGGTGAAGGCTATCTCCCAAGCTGCGGGAAGAAGGCGCCGTAATTCACCAGGGGGATTGAGACGTGACCGACCTGCTGGGGCAAACCCTGGTAGGCCGATACCGTGTTGAACGCTTCATCGGCGAAGGGGGGATGGCGCGCGTCTACAAGGTGTGGGACGACGCGCGGGCCGCCTACCTGGCGATGAAGTTGTTACGCGGCGACTTCGCGGAAGACCGTGACTTCGTGCGCCGCTTCCAACAAGAAGCAGAAACCCTCGAACGGCTGCAACACCCCAATATTGTGCGCTTCTACGGCCTTGAACAAGACCGCCACCTGGTCTTCATGTTGATGGACTTCGTGGACGGCATCACGCTCCGCCGGTTGATTTTCAACCGAGGCGAGCCGCTCTCCTTGCGCGAGGTGTTGCGCTACCTCGACCCCATCGCTGCCGCGCTGCACTACGCGCACACGCAGGGCGTGGTGCACTGCGATGTCAAGCCCGGCAACGTGCTCATCAACCGGCAAGGGCAGGTGCTCGTCACCGATTTCGGCGTGGCGCGCATCGCCGAGACTTCCACGATCACCCTGACGGCGGTGGGCACGCCGGCCTACATGTCGCCGGAGCAGTGTCGAGGCCAGGAGCCAACCAACGCCTCTGACGTGTACGCGCTGGGCATCACCCTGTTCGAGATGGTGACCGGCGGGGAGCGCCCGTTCACTGGCGATATCAGCACCCTGCCCGGCCCGCGCCCTGAGCGCGTGCGCTGGGAGCAGATTTACGCCCCGCCGCCGTCGCCTCGGCGGTTCAATCCCAGCCTGCCCGACAGCGTGGAGCAGGTCATCTTGCGCTGCCTGGCGAAACAGCCCGAAATGCGCTGGGAAGGTCCGCTGGCCGTGCTGGAAGCGATGGAGCGAGCGATAAAGATCGCCGAGGGTGGGCGCACGCAGGTCGGCGGGTCGGTCTTCGGTCTGGGGCGGCGCGGTGCCGTCGAGGAGGACACGACTGCGTCGCTCCCGGCTGAGGGGGCGCGCTGGGGGCGGCGTAGCTATCCGCTGCTGATGTTGATCGCCGTCGTTCTCGGTGTGTTGGTGGGCGTTGTAGGCTTTGAAATTCTGACGCCCAGGCTGTTCAAGGTCGCCGCGCCGCTTGCGTTCCCGACTGCAACGCCGACCGTGACTGCCACCCCCACCGCCACCGAGCCTCCCACTGTGACGCCCACGCCCACGTCTACCGAGCTTCCCACCGACACGCGAACTCCCACCCTGACCGCGACGCCGACTGAGACGGCCACTGCAACACTGTCGGCGACGCCAACGGCAACCGACACGCCCACGCCGACGGATACGCCTTCCGAGACGCCGACTCCGACGGCGACGTTCACCGACACGCCGGACCTCACGCAAACGGCGGCGCTCCTCGGCGCGACCGCCACACAACTCGCCGTCGAGGTTTCGGCGACGGTTCACGCGCAGCAGTTGGCGACCGAAGAGGCGGCGACGCTGGCGGCGCTCAACGCCCTGGCGACCGACCTTGCCGCCACACAGGAGGTGCTGGCACGGGCGCTGACCGCCACGACCGAGGCCGAACTCACCGCCACCGTCGAAGCCATCGAGACGCGCGGAGCCGCCACCGCCACGCAGCAGGCCGCCATCCAGGCGACGCTCGATGCGCAGCAGGCGCAACTGATTCAAACCCTGGGAGCCATCGAGACTGCGCGCGCCGCGCTCGACGCCACCGGCACTGCCGCGGCCTGGACCGATACGCCCACCGCAACTCTGACCGCGACGGCTACGCCGTCCCCCACTGACACACTCACGCCCAGCCATACCCCAACCGCCACGCTTACGCCCACTCGGACACCCACGAGTACTCCTACTTCTACTCCGACGCCCACCCGGACTTCTACACCGACCCGCACCTCTACGGCTACACCCACCCAAAGCTACACGCCCACCCCAACAGCGACGGATACGCCAACCCCGACTCCTACGCGCACGCCGACCCGCACACCGACCGCCACATCTACCACAACGGCTACACCGAGTTTCACCCCGACGCCGACGGCGACACCGACCGCAACGCCTACTTCTACTCCGACGCCAACGGCAACCCACACGCCGACCGCCACCTCCACTGGCACGCCGACCGTCACTGCAACGCCTACGCATACCTTGACGCCAACTCGCACGCGCGTCCCAACCCGAACGCGCACGCCAACGCCGAGCCTGACTGCGAGTGCGACGGCCCCGATCAAACCTTCGTTGACGCCCACATCTCCGCCGGTCAGAACGACACCCTGACCGCGATGGACTGGACAAGCCTCTGCCTGCTGGCTATAATGCGGCGGCTTACTGGGAACATCGAGAGATGGCGCTGTGAACGGTTACGCTTCGCGCCGGCGCGCGGCCCGACGCCGGAACATCACCTTTACTCTGGTCCTGCTCTTGATCGGAGGTTGTTTGCTCGTGGGAGGCGTCGGCGGCGGGGCGCTGCTCGGCGTAATACAGGGCAACAACGACCTGCGCGGCACCGAGGTGGCTCGCATCCGCGCTGAGACGGACCTGCAATATCGACAAGCCCTGATTGATGTTGAAGACGGCAACCTCGGACGCGCCCGCGAACGCCTGTGGACAGTCATCAACCTCAACCCGCTTTACCCCGGCGCGCGCGAGGCCTACGAGCGGGTGACGTGGCTCCTGCAACACCCGTCCACGCCCACGCCCACCCCGACCTTGATGCCCACCCTCGAACCGAGCGCGATGCCGGCCACCCCTGTGTTGAACCCCGACGAGGTGTTCGCGCAGGCGCTGGCTGCCAACGGGGCTGAAGAGTGGGAAACCGCCATCAACCTGCTCGACGCGCTCGCCGGCGCTGCGCCAGAGTATCGTCCTGACGAAACGAACGCGATGCGCTTCAACGCGCTGGTACAACTGGGCTTGCAGCGTCTCAACCAGGAACGGCTGGAGGAGGGCATCAACCTGCTCGACCGCGCGGCGTTTTATGGACCGCTGCCGCAGGTAGCCGAGTCAGGGCGCGCGCTCGCCGCTGATTACCTGGAAGCGCTCAGCTATTGGGGCGCGGACTGGGACGCCGCGATTGCGGCGCTGCGCGCCCTTTACGTGTCGGTGCCGGAGTACCGCGACGTGCAGGAGCGGTTGTTCCGGGCTTACGTCGGTTACGGCGATGCGCTTGTCAAGATCGGCGATTACTGCCCGGCAGTCCCGCTCTATGCGTCCGCGTTGGGCGTCATCTATGACGGCGAAGTTGAGGGCAAGCGCGCCGACGCGCAGACTCGCTGCGCCAACGCTACCCCCACGCCGGCCCCAACCGTCCTGCCGACCGTGATCCCTGGCGCGGTTGGAGTCACGGTGTACAACCAGGCGAACCTGCGCCAGGGGCCTTCGCAAGACTTCGGCGTGCTCGAAACGCTTGGCCCCGGCACATTACTCTCGGCCACCGGGCGCAACGCCGCCGGCGACTGGCTGTTCTGCGTCGCGCCGTCAGGAGCGCAGGGGTGGGTGTTTATCGAGGTCGTCAACACTGAGGCGGTCGATGTGTTCGCGCTGCCTGTCGTCGATGCCGGGACTCCCCAGATCGGATCGTGACAAGCCGGCCGCGTATCTGACGACCATTGAGCGAGACCCTATTCCAATTCCCGTGTTATTATGTATACTTAACATTGGTTGTGGCCGGGTGGTATCCGGCCATCAGTGGGAGGTTCAGGGTCTCCGACCAGCGGGCGGTCAGGAGGTGATGAAATGAATATCGGGTTGGATGTTGGCTACAGCGCGGTGAAGGCGATAAGCGGCGACCGACGTGTGACCTTCCCCTCAGTGGTGGGCACACCCGATAAAGCGCGCTTCAGTTTAGATGCAGGCACAGCGATTGTGCTCACCGCCCCAGAGCATGTGCAGGTGGGCGAGGGTGCCGTGACCCAGAGCCGCTTTCTCAACCGGCGTGAGGACCGGAGTTGGATCGAGAGTTCAGAATGGTATATCCTGGCGGTGGCGGCCCTGACCGAACTGACCAGCGCGAAGGTCGCCGAGCTGCGCATCGTCACCGGCCTGCCGGTGGCGTTCTACAGCGACCGCGCCGCGGTGCGCGACCGACTCCTAACCAGCCATCGCGTGCAGCGGGAGAACCGCCACGCCCAGACGTTACATATCACGGACTGTCGTGTGATCCCCCAGCCGTTCGGGGCGCTGCTGGCGGTCACGCTCGATGACCAGGGGCGCATTGTAGATGAGAAACTGGCGCTGGGTGCGGTGGGCGTGGTGGATGTCGGCGGCAAGACCACCAACATCTTGAGCGTCAACAAGTTGTCAGAAATCAGCCACGAGACCGCCAGCGTCAGTGTGGGCGCGTGGGACGCGGTGCGGGCGATCCGCAACTGGCTGGATGAGCATTGCCCTGACCTAGACCTGCGCGACCACCAGATTATGGAGGCGATTATCAGGCGCCAGGTGAGGTACTACGGTGAGGAAGTGGACCTCAACGGACCGGTGACCGCTGTTCTGGAGCCGCTAGCCGAGCAGGTGGTCGCGGAGGCCACGCAACTGTGGGGCGGGGGCGCATCCCTGGATGCCGTGTTGGTGAGCGGCGGCGGCGCGCTGCTGCTGGGGCCGTTTATCCAACACCATTTCCGACACGCCAGTGTGGTGGCGGAGCCGGTATTTGCAAACGCTCTGGGGTATTGGCGTTTTGCCCAGCGGCTGCACAACAAACTGTAGTGTAACGTTTCACGAGGATAACGGAGGCGACGGTGGCGCCGGTTCGGGTGAGTTTTACACTGGATAGTAAGCGGGACCGCGACCTGGTGAACTGGATTGACAGCCTGCCTCCGGGCAAAAAGTCGGAGGTGATCCGGGAGACGCTGCGCGTCGGCCTCGACCGCGCTGGCGTGACGTTGGGCGATGTGTACCAGGCGGTCAAGGACCTGGAACGGAGAATAGAGGTTGGGGTAGTGCTCACGCCGGGTGTAAGCGAGGCCGCCGGCTGGCCCGACGAGCCGCCGGAGGCGGCGGCGGCCCTCGACGCGCTGGCGAACCTGTAACAACGCAACGGGTTATCGCGGCTTGATGACAGAACAAGTTTGTCTTGACATTAATGAACACTATTGACACCCAAGGCGATGCGACCGTTGATCCCAGACGTCAACTGCCGGCTGTAAGCCGCCTGCTCGAAACGGAGGCGGTGCGCGCGCTCGTTGCGCTACACGGGCGCATCGCGACGGTGGCGGCGGTGCAGCGCACCCTCGGTAAAGCGCGCGAAGCGCTCCGCAACGGCGCTGCCGCCGCGCCCGACGAGACCGCCATCGTATCTCAAATCGAAGCCGCCCTCGAAGCCGAAGCGCGGCGCGCGTTGCAGGGCGTCATCAACGCCACCGGCGTCGTGATCCACACCAACCTGGGCCGCGTCTCGCTCAGCGAAGCGGCGCAAGAGGCCATGCGCGCCGTGGCGACCGGCTACTCCAACCTGGAGTATCGGCTCGACGCCGGCACGCGCGGCGGGCGCGGCGAATACGTAGAAGCGATGCTGCGCGACCTCACCGGCGCGGAGGCGGCGCTGGTGGTGAATAACGCGGCGTCGGCGGTGCTGCTGACGCTCACGGCGCTGGCTAAAGGCGGTGAGGTGGTGATCTCGCGTGGGCAGTTGGTTGAGATCGGCGGCGGGTTTCGCATCCCGGAGGTGATGGCGCAGTCAGGCGCGCATCTCGTAGAGGTCGGCACCACCAATCGCACCCGCCGCAGCGACTACGAGGCGGCCATTACTGACGCGACGCGGGTGATCTTCGTCGCACACCGTTCCAACTTCCGCATCATCGGTTTCCACGAAGAGCCGACCTTAGACGAACTCGCGGCTTTGGCGCATGGGCGCGGCCTCCCCTTGGTGCACGATGTAGGCAGCGGCGCGCTGCTCGACACCGCCGCGTATGGCCTGACGCACGAGCCGATGCCACAAGAGAGCATCGCCGCCGGCGCGGACCTGGTGATCTTCAGCGGCGACAAGCTGCTGGGGGGACCGCAGGCTGGATGCATCGTGGGGCGCGCGGATCTTGTGACGAACCTGCGGCGGCATCCGCTGGCGCGCGCGGTGCGCATCGACAAGTACTGCATGGCCGGTCTGGGCGCGACTCTGCGCCACTACGTCGAAGGTGAGGCAGAGGCGGCGGTGCCGGTCTGGCGCATGATGGGCCGCCGACTCAACGCACTCAAAGCCGCCGCGCGCCGTTGGGCCGAGGCGCTAAACGCGCGCGGGGTCAGGGCCGAGGCGCGGCCCGGTTTCTCGACGGTGGGCGGCGGGAGCCTCCCGGAGGAGACGCTGCCCACGTTCGTGACGGCGCTGCTTTACGACCACGCGAACCGGTTGCTGGACCTGTTGCGATGGGAGAAGCCGCCGGTCATCGCGCGGGTCGCCGACAACCGGCTCGTGCTTGACCCGCGCACGGTGCTCGAAGGGCAAGAAGCAGCGCTGCTGGCGGCGGTCGAGAGCGCCATAAGAAAGCTATGACGAAGAGCAATGCCGGGGATCGCTTGGCGGACCGGGCGCGCACGATGGTATATGACAGGACCAGGGGCTTAAGGCCCCTGCCCTTCACCGGCGTGCATCGCCCCTACTCGATCTGGTGGCGCGGCAGATTAGAGACTCCAAACGCCTGGTCCGTCAGGTGCCATAACCACCCATCGATCACTGCGACGATATGCGCCCGCTCCGGCCCAACCGCGATGTCGCACTCCGTCAGGTCGCCTGTCTTTAAAAGATAGGGGTCGCTGGCGTCGCGCCCTCTGAACGTGCGCAACCACAGGCCGGGTAGCTCTTGCGGCGGGGCGGTGCCGATGATCCAGGTCAGGTCATCCGGCCCCAGCCCAAACCCCATTGAGGCCGTCCCGCGCGCCGCACCCAGCAGCGGCGTTTGCAACCATATCCATGTGCGACCATCCCAGAAGGCGTAATAGCTCTGCCCGTTCGATTCGAGCAGCACGTGCGGGAAGCCGTGCGAGTCCAGCTTCACATCGCGCCCCAGCCGGCCTTGCTCAAACAGGTCCTGCCCGCTCATCAAGCCGCGCCAGTGTTTACGGTCGTCCGGGTTGGAGTAAAGGTAAAGCTGGTCGGCGCCGGCGCTCATGATCAGGTGAAGCACGCCGCCAGGTCCGGCGGCCAGGCCGATAGGATGCACCAGGGTCGGCGCGGCGGGGTCGGTGAGGATTGGCTCGCCCTTTTCCCACTCTTTGCCGCTATTTGAGGAGTACCCCAGGCGGAAAAACGGCGCATCACGTGTGGTGTCGCGGTATACCACGTAGACGGCGCTGCCGGAAATGGTGAAACCGAAGTTGGTCATATACCCGCGCGTGCTCGCGTCGCCGCCCACCGGCAGCGGCGCTTCCTGGGCGCGCAGCGTGTCCGGCGCACTCCGGCGCAAGAGGGTCAACCTGCCGGGTTCGGACCACATCACATAAGGGATGTCCGTCCCATCCAGGACCATGTCCCATTGGATCGGGGCGGTTCCCTCCCAGGTCTGCAATACCTCGGCCTCTGACCAGCTCTCCGCCTTGGTCCACTGCCGGTAGCGCAGCATCGTTCGAGCAGCCTGCCGGTCCAGCCAGGCGAAGTGCAGCGTCCCGTCGCTGCCGATGCGCAACCGGGGTTGCGCGTTCTGGCGCACGGCGTCCAGTTCGGTGATGACCAGGCTCGCGCTCAGCAACGACGGGTTTGGCGTCGGCGTGGCGGTAGTCGCCAACGACGGCGGCGTCACCAAGACCGCCGTCGGCTGCTCCTGGCCACACGCGGTCAGGGTCAATAGGAACGCGACGATTATCAAACCCAGGCGGCGGATGCGGGTCACGGCGACCTCCTTGCTGGATGCAGGAAGCGCGAAGCTGGTCTTTCTCGCTAGGGGCAAACGTACACCCATTAAGCTCAAGAGTCAACAAGACCCAGGGGGCATCCGCTTCACGAGGGCGTACAGGATTTCCACCGGCTGCGGCGTGGTGCATTGCGCGCCTTCATGATACAATCCGCCTGCGTATAAGCAGGGGGCAAGCCAACTTGCCCCTATTCCTTGTGCGGACGGGCTTGTCGTATGCGAATGCGCGACTGGATTCTCACGGCGGTTGTGGCCGCATTCCTGGTGTTTGTGGGCGTAACGACCTATCTGGTCTACACCACGGCGCGGCGCGTGACCGTCGAGGCGCGGGCAGTGGTGCAGCCGACGGCGCTGCCGCCCGCGCCGACCCTCGCCCTGGCGGCGATAGCGATGGGGCCGACGCCGCTCCCGGTCACCCCGACCGAAGGCCCCACGCCCACGACGACGCTGGCGTTCGTCCCACGCGAAGACCCGGAGCGCGTGAACATCCTGCTGCTGGGCATCGACCAACGCGAGATTGAGGAAGGCCCCTGGCGCACCGACACCATCATCCTGCTGTCCTACGATCCCGTGCGCAACACCGTCTCGATCCTGTCAATTCCGCGCGATCTGTGGGTCAACATCCCCGGCTACGAGCCGAGCCGCATCAACAACGCGAACTATTTCGGCGACGCGACCAACTACCCCGGCGGCGGGCCGGTGCTGGCGCAGCGCACCGTCGAGGCGACGCTGGGCGTCTCCATCGACCACTATGTCCTCATCAACTTCGAGACGTTCCTCACCCTGGCGGACACCCTCATCAGCGCCATCGGCGAGGAAGGCATCGAGATTTGCGTGCCGACGGAGATTGATGACACCCGCTACCCGGTACCCAACAGCTACGATTTCATGCGCGTGTACTTCCCCGCCGGCTGCCAGAATATGAACGCCGAGCAATTGCTCCAGTACGCGCGCACCCGGCACGGCAACTCTGACTTTGACCGCGCTGCGCGCCAGCAGCAGATCATCCGCGCTATCAAAGATGAAGTCGTCAGCCTCGGCGGGGTACAGGCGCTCGTCGGCCAGGCGCAGACGGTGTGGCAGGCCGTGCAGGAAGGCGTGCGCACCGATATGACGCTTGACCAGATCATCAGCCTGGCGCTGGCGGCGCAGTCGGTGCCGCAGGAGAACATCCGCACGGCGGTGCTGGACCAACACTATGTCACATTCGAGCGCACAATCGACAACCAGGACATCCTCGTCCCCCAGCGCGACTCGGTGCGCGCGCTGGTGCAGATGCTTTTCAGCCCGCCCCTATCGCCGACGGAGTTGCAAAGCCTGTCGCGCAGCCGCGAGGTTGGGACGGTCATCCAGGTCACCAACGGCACCGCCGTCGAAGGGCTGGCTGCCGGCGCGGCGGACACGCTGCGAGGGGCAGGGCTGGAGGTGTCGGCTGTGCTCCCCGCCGATAGCGCCAACTATGAAGAAAGCGTCATCTGGGTGCGCACAGGCCGATGGTACACGGCGTGGTATGCGGCGTCGTTGTTGAGCATCCCGGCTGAGGTCGCCAAGCCGGGGCGCGGAGGTTTCCCCGGCGAGTGGGACATTTTGATTATCCTCGGCGCGGATTACGCCGCGGCGCGGCAACAGACGGCGGCTCAATAATAGCGGAAATGGCGACTATCTCTGGCAGACAGATGGCCGCTGTTAGCCGGTCTTCTTTTGTGCGACGACGAACATAATGTCGTAGAGGTTAAACGGGATATAATGTACAGCCACTACGGGTGGGGGGTGTATCTGTTCACCTTGTCTGCCCTGTGCGGCGCCGCACTGTGTTTTTCGCAACCTGCCGACTAAAGTCGGCGGCTAATCGCAAAATAGCGCCGTCAGAATTGCGAATTCACCCGCTACTTTAGTCGCGGGAGCCATAAGGTGAACAAATACTGGTGGGTTCTGAGCACTATTCTAGCCGCCAACGACGGTCAGCCGCCGTTCACGATGTACTATTACGATAAGTTGGTGCGCTTCTCCGAGGTGAACAATGATTATGGGATTCCCATCCTTGTCTCGTCCCTGTCGGTGACGGGGCGCGCTCTGAACGGTCAGGATTACCAGGTTAGTGAGCAGACGGTATTTGACGCGCTGTTCGTGCTGTTTGTGCTGACGGCGTTGTTGCTGGTGCTGCCCGGCATCCCCTTGTTGCTCGCAGGGGGCGGGGTGTTGGCGCTCGCAGCCGTACTGAACAACACGCAGGGGTTCAGCAACGGTCAACTGTGGGGCGGCCCTTTGATCGGCTATAGGGTGCTCCGCGACCGGGCGCTCTGGGCGCGCAGCGCCCTGCCTTTTGCGGTCAGAATAACCGTTTCAGTGATACGCGACGAGTGGTTTCGCATCATCATCGAAAGCCCCTGGTTCTTGTTGGACAGCGTCGTCAGCAAAATACCCGAATTCCTCCGCAACCTCGTGTCGCTCATGGAGACGCGCGGCGCGACCGTTTTCCCGTTGGGCATGGCAGCCCTGTTTGTGACCACGCTGTACGCTTTGCGCCAGATCAGGAATGGGGTAAAGCTCTGGCTGTTCTTCACAATGTGCACGCTGTTGGCGCTTTTTGTCTTTTCCGCCAGCGTTCCTCTGTTCGTACATCCCAGCTATTCAAACCTGCCGTTGGGCGCTGGCATGGTTCTGTTCACGATTTTCCCGGCTGCGACGGTGACATGGGCCAGGCAGCCAGACGTATTCTGGCATCACGTCGCACACCGGCAATACCTGCGTATGATTCAGTACATTCTCACGATAGCCGGGGTGGCGGTGTTGATTGCCGCTGTGCTGGTATTGGTGTTCTGCCTGTTCCAGTACAGCCGCTATCAGGCGGAATTGCGCCGGGCGACGCAGGCTGACCCGCTGGCCGAGATCCAAAACCTGAAGTATCAATATGCCCACCGCTTCAACGCCTTGCCCCGCGCTGAACAAGAAGCGTTGATCGCCCGGCTGCAAGACGCGCAAGACCCGCGCGTCGTGCCGATCAGTGATCTAACCATCGAAAACTATTTCGTCGGTTATTTTGCGCTGCCGGTGGCCGTAATGTCTGACAACCAGCTTCACCGTTTTGTCCAGTTGAGGCGACATCCTACGGTGGGGAACCTGTTTCCTGTGCTTGAAATCTGCGCCGGGGCGGAGTGCGAGGTCATTCGCTTTCAAGGTCTTGCATGGGACGATGGTTACCGGATGTTCAGCGTTCCCATCACGTCGGCGTGGCGAAGCGAACCGCTGGCGGTTAAGCTCTATCATAACGCCTACCCAGCCTCTCGCTTCGCTTGAGAGCAGACAGGGGCGGGTGTACGATGCCCACACAGCAAGAACCGATCTCTCTGGCGATCATCGCCCCGTTCTATAACGAGGAGGCGAACGTCCAGCCGTTTTATGGGCAGGTCTGCGCCGCGCTGGAAGGGCTGGGGGTGGATTAATGGTGCCCTGGCTTGGTTTCCCCTATGCGGTCGTGTACTATGAGCAGCAGGACCGCTACGCCGGCCAGCCGAAATACACCTGGCGCAAAAGCCTGAAACTCGCACAGCATGGGCTGTTCTCTTTCTCGACGGCTCCCCTCACAGCGATTACACTGATCTCCATCGGGGTGCTGGCGCAGTACATCGGCATGATCTTCGAGCAGGTGAAGAATCGACCGCTGTATACGCTCAAGCAAAAGCGGTTGGCGTCGCAGCAACCGCCGGAAGAAGGGAATGACCAATGAGCGCGCCAGATCAGACTCCGGGGGCGTCGAAAGCCGTCTCCCCTGGTGCAGGTTGTCCTGCCTTGTCGGTGGTGGACCTCTCCGCCGGCTATCCCGGCGCGCGCGACGCGATCCAGGGCGTGACCTTTGACGCGGAAATTGGCGAGCGGGTGGGGGTGCTCGGTCCCAACGGCGCGGGCAAGAGCACGCTCTTTAAGGCCATCGCCGGGCTGATCCCGCACCATACCGGCCATATCTCGATGCACGGCGAGGACTGCGCGACCAGCCACCGCATGATCGGCTACGTGCCCCAGCACGAGGAGATCGACTGGAGCTTCCCGGTCACGGTGCGCGACGTGGTGATGATGGGCCGGGTCCGCACGGTTGGATGGCTGCGCAGGCCCCGCCGCCGCGACTGGGAGGCAGTTGATGGGCAGTTGGCGCGTGTGGGCATGGCCGACTTTCGCCACCGGCAGATCGGCCAGCTCAGCGGCGGGCAGAAGCGGCGCGTCTTCATCGCGCGTGCGCTGGCGCAGGAGACCGACGTGCTGTTGCTCGATGAGCCGTTCAGCGGCGTGGACGCTGCCGCCGAGGGGGAGATTTTGCAGGCGTTGGACGTTCTGCGCGGGGCGGGCGTGACCGTCCTGCTCGCCACGCACGACCTGAGCCTGGCGACGCGCCAGTTCGACCGGCTGCTGTTGCTTAAGCGGCGCGTGGTCGCCTACGGCGCGCCGGCTGATGTCTTCAGGCCGGAGACCCTGCGCGAGGCTTACGGCGGGCGCATCGGTGTGTTTGGCGAAGGGCAGGAGACGTTTTTCATCGTTGATGAACACGGCTGCCCAGGCGACCATAACGATTAACCGGGGCCGGTGGGCTGCTTCCGGCAAGGGGGGAACCACAATGACGAAAGAAGCAGAATACCGCGAAAAACTGGGGCAAAGCATCCGCGCCGACAAGCTGACCCGACGCGACCGTTTCTTCGAGCCGACGCACCGTGAGATCGTCGCCTGGCTTGAGGTCAAGCCAGGGGTACTGGCGCTCGACGCAGGGTGCGGCGCGGGCGGGGTCACGGCGCTGCTGGTCGAGGCCGTCGGCGAGCGCGGCGGGGTGGCGGCGGTGGACATCGCGCCGGGGCTGCTGGAGACCGCCCGCTCCGTTATCGAAAAAACGCCCTATGCGGGCCGCGTCACTTACCACGAGAGCGACATCACCGACCTGCCGTTTGCCGACAAACAGTTTGAGCTGGTGTGGTGTAGCCATGTCATCCACGATCTGCCCGACCCGTTGGTCGGTCTGCGCGAGCTGCGCCGGGTGCTCAAGCCGGGCGGGCGTCTCGCCATGCGCGAGGACGTGATGCGGCCCCGCCTGTTGCCGTTCTACCTGGGCGTCGGCATCCCCGGCCTGGAGGACCGCCTGCACGTGGCGTATAGCTACCGATTCGCCGCATTCCGCCGCTCACTGCCGGGGAACGTGCGCCACCCTGCCGGCTGGACGCAGGCGCTCCGTGACGCGGGCTTTGCTGACGTGACCGCGCGCAGCTTCCTGCTTGAGGCATTGCCGCCCTTCACCGAGGCGCAGCGCGCCTACTTGCGGGATTACCTGCGCGCGCCGCTTGACGACCCCAGGATGCAGGTCCGGGTTGATCCCAAAGACTTGCAGACCCTTGAGCGGCTCATCGACCCCGAAGGACCGTTCTACGTGCTGGACCGGCAAGACCTGCACTTTATCCACGTCTCAACTGTATACGTCGGGTATGTATAAGCGCGGGTTCATGGCGCGGTATGGATATGATTGAATTCTTCAGCGAGCCGCTCCGCTACACCTTTATGCAGAACGCGATGCTGGCGGCGGTGCTTGTCGGCGCGATTTGCGGCGTGGTGGGTGCGTTTGTGGTGGTGCGCGGCATGTCCTTCTTCGGCGACGCGCTCGCGCACAGCATCCTGCCGGGCGTGTCGGTGGCGTACATCGCCAGCGGCGGCGCGACCGGCAATAACCTCTTCCTCGGCGGCCTGGTCGCAGGGATGCTGGCGGCGCTGGGCATCGGCTGGCTGACGCGTGAGGGCCGCCTCAAAGAAGACACCGCCATCGGCGTGGTCTTCGCCGCGATGTTCGCGCTCGGCATCGCCATCATCAGCGCTGCCGGGCAGAGCTACGGGATTGACCTGTCGCACATCTTGTTCGGCTACATCTTGGGCATCAGCGCCGCCGATCTGGGCGTCATGGCCGCCTGCGGCGCGGTCGTGGTGGGGGTCATTGTGTTGTTGTACAAAGAGTTCCTGGTGCTCAGCTTCGACCCCGGCCTGGCGCGCACGCTCCGGTTGCCGTCGGAGCGCCTGCGCTTGTTGCTCCTGGTGTTGATCGCGGTCACGGTGGTCGCCAGCCTGCGAATCGTGGGCGTCGCGCTGGTGATCGCGCTGCTCGTCACGCCCGCCGCCGCCGCGCAACTGCTCACCAAGCGGCTGCATCACATGATGATCGTCGCCGCCGCGCTGGGGATGTTCAGCAGCGTCGTGGGTATCTATCTCTCGTACTACCTGGATGTCGCCACCGGCGCGGCCATCGTGCTGACGGCGACCGCCCTTTTCATCGTTGTGTTCACCGTGACGCGGCTACGGCGTTGGCGTCGGCGTTCCAGTGGGTGAATCTAAACAAGGCGACGGAAATCTGTAGAGGTACGGCGCACCGTGCCCATGCCGCCGGCCCGGGTCGCACCCAATATGGTAGAATGGCGTCCAGGTTATGCGGCGTTGGGCTTCTTAGCATAAAGGACCGTGTTTCATGAGCGCTGCTTTCTCCGTTCTCCGCAAAGCGTTCGTCAACTGGTACGACTCGATGCTGACGCTGGTGGTGCTTAACATGCTGTGGCTGCTGTCGCTGGTGACCATTGTGCTGTTGCCGCCGGCTACCGCTGCCCTGTACGCCGTCACGAACGAGATGATGCACACGGGATCGGGCGGCTTTAGCGAGTTCTTTGAGGCCGGGCGGCGTTATTTCATCAAAAGCTGGATCTGGGCGCTGATGAACCTCCTGATGTTAGCAGTTATCTGGGCCAACATCGTGTTCTACGGCCAGCAGAAGACCGACTTGGCGGCTATTGTGCAGGCGCTTTTCGTCATGCTCGGCGTCTACTGGTTGGTGATCCAGTTTTACTTCTGGCCCTTTTTGATGGAACAGACAGACAAGCGCGTGTTTCTGGCGCTGCGCAATTCGGTGCTCACCGCGCTGGCTTCGCCCGGCTTCACGCTGCTCATGGCACTGGCCGTGATCCTGATGGTTGTGCTCAGCGTGGTCTTCGTCTTGCCCGCAGGGGTCATGACCGCAACGGTTATCGCGTTGATGGGCAATCACGCGGTGCTAAACCGGTTGGAAACCTTCGGCAAACTGCAACCGCCCGACGCCGAAGCGGAGACAGAATCCGCAAAGGACAAGGAGTAAGGAAGATGAATCGTAAAGAAACCATCGAAGCAATCTTCCTCTCTCCCAAGAAGAAATATTAACCCCTATGTATCCGCGTCAAATCCTCGTCGTCCTCCCCACCTCGTCGGCGCGGGCGCATTTCCGGTGACGGTGACGGCGCAGCAGGCGGCTCCGGGGGTTTATCCGGCTCCTGGAACGTGAAGCGCAGGCGCGTGTACGGCCCCAACTCGATCAGGTCGCCGCTTTTGAGGAAGACGCGCCCGGTGACCTCGCTGCCGTTGACGAACGTCTTGTTCAGCGCGCCGAGTTCTTCCAGTATCCAGCCGCCGTCCGCGTAGAGGATGCGCACGTGATGCGCCGACACGAAGCGGTCGCCCCGGAAGCAGATGTCATTTGATGCATCGCGCCCCAACATGATGCGTTGCGCCTCAAGCGTGTAGGGCGAGTTGACGCGCGCCTCCGCGTCCAGCGAGCGCACTACCTCTAGGCGGGCACGCGCCCGGTCGCCCACATAGAGCGCGGTGCGCTCCTCGTCACGTCGGTCTTCGTAAAGCTGCGTCGGGTCGGCGGAAGAGGCGGGTAGCAGCACCGCCGGGCCGCGCGGCTCGTCTTCACCGTAATAGTCATAGCGGAAACGCTCCATCAACACCGCGTCTTGCGCCGTCTCGATGCGGCGCGACCGCCACCACAGGAAAGCCAGCACCAGCCCTCCGAGTATGACGACTAACCCGATCACGATCAGCGCCGGACTGGTCCCCACCTCCTGCGCCGGCTGGGGAGCCGGCGGCGTGGGCGACGCTGCTGGTGGGACAACCTCGCCAGCGACGACGGTCTCGGTCGCGGTAGGGGACGGTGTGAGCGTCGCGGCGGCCTGGGGCGAGGGCGAGGCCGGCGCACTGAGCGTGAACATCTCTGACGTGGCGGTGACCTGGGCTGCCGCGATTTCGACCGGATTGCGCAGCACCGCCGAAAGTTGCTCGCGCTCCACCTGGCCGGCGGTATCATACGCTTCGACCGTGATCGTATGCGAGCCGCTGTCGATCCCGCCCAGCGGCAGCACAATCTCCCCGCCGAACGCGCCAGGCGGCAGCGTAGTCAGCGGTTGCCCATCGAGCAGCACAATCACCGCCGTGACCGGCGCACCGCGCGCTTGCACATCCAGGCGCAAGAGCAGGTCGCCGGCGGCGTTTTGGCGCGCCTCGACGATGGCGACCTCCGGCGGCTCGCCGGAACTCGCCGACAGCGTGCCCGGCGCGACGCTGATGACGGTCGGTGTGAGGCTCGCGTCGGAGGTCACAGCGCCGGCCTGGGTGGGAATCTCCACCGGCGGCTGTGTCGGCGGCGTAAACACTGTCGCCGGCACAGTCACGCTCTCGACAGCGATGAGCTGCCCGCCGTCTTCCAGCGCGACCGTGATTTCCACCTCGTGCGCGCCGCTGCTCGTGGACACATCCGCGCGGATGGCGAACTCCGCGCGCAGCGCGGCGGCCAGGTCGGCGAAGCGTAGACCCACTTCCCCAGCGATGTCGGTGACCGCCGCCTTGCCGCCGGTTGCGCGCGCGAGTTGCTCCAGTTCGACGGGCTTAAGGTTCTGCGCGTTGCCTAATCCCAGAATGTAAACGGGGATGCGCGCGCGCTCCTCGGCGGCGAGTTCGATCACCGCGCCCAGGGTGCGCTGGCTGCACGCCGGGCCGCCGGGGAGCGTCTGGTCCGCGCCATCGGTTACCAACAGGATGGCGCGCCGCCCGCTCGGTAGCCGCCGCGCGCGCGCGATGGCCTCGTAGAGCGTGTCCCACAGGCACGAGCCGGGCGTGCGTTGCGGCGGGCTGTACGACACCGCGCTGATCGCCGCCACGCGGTTGGCGGTGAACGCATTGCTGTAGACGATGGTGTCGTTGAACAGGATCACCCCGATCTGATCGGCAGGCTCCTTGGTGCTGACGAAGTCGATCACCGCCGTGCGCGCGGCGTCGGCGCGCTCGCCGACCATGCTGCCGCTCGCGTCCAGCACGATCAACGCGGCAATCGGCGCGTTGTCCTGGTTGACGGCGGCAGCCACGGGCGCGCCGTCGTCGATCCTGAGCTGCGCAGACTGCACCCGCGCGCCCGTCACAGGGCGGCCAGCCGCGTCAACCAGCATGGCGTAGGCAGTAATCTGGTTATTCTCGCCCACACGCGCGGCGGTCGCCTCCATGTAGTTAATAACCAGGCTGGCCGGCTCCTGCGCTGACACAATCGCCGTAGCGAATGCGCCGGCCATGGCAAGCCCAATCAGCGCAGCCCTACATGCTCTCCGTAAGGTATACACGGCGTCCCACTTCCCTCGTATCTTACATGCGGCGCTGATTGTAAACCCGCCCACGCCTGCTGTGCAAACAGGCGCTCAGGTCGCAGGGGGACGCCCTTTACGCTAGAATGGGCGCGAAGGCTGAAACCCGCATCCTAAGAAGAGGCGCAACTTACGTGGACGACCTGATCGGCGTCGTGCTCAACCACCGCTATCGGATTGAGCAGTTTGTGGGGTCGGGCGGCATGGCCGAGGTCTACAAGGCCAGGGACGTGGACGCCCCCCACTATTACGCCATTAAGATCATCCGCGAGCAACTGCTTGAACACCCCAGCTTCGTCCAGCGTTTCCGCGACGAAGCGCAGCGCCTCAAAGAGCTACAACACCCTAACATCGTCCGCTTTTACGACTTCGTGGTGTCTGATGGGCTGGCCTACATCGTGATGGATTACATCGACGGCTACCCACTCTCGCGGCTGTTGCGCCTGCGGCGGCAACGGGGCGAGGGACCGCTGCCCATCGAGGAATCGGTGCGCATCCTGGCGCAGGTCGCGCGCGCGCTGGCGCGCGTGCACGAGCAGGGCTTCGTGCACCGGGATGTCAAGCCGGGCAACATCCTTATCCGCCAGACCGACGGAGCGGCCTTCCTCACCGACCTGGGCATCGCCAAAGACCTGACCACGGGCGCGGTCACGCAAACCCTGGTCGGCACCTTCGCCTATCTCGCGCCGGAGCAAATCTTGCGCCAGCCGGTCAGCCCCGCCACCGACATCTACGCGCTCGGCACGGTGGCGTACCAGCTTTTCACGGGGCGACGTCCATTCGAGGCCCCGGCGGACGACCTCGACACCGCCGAAATGGAGCAGGCGCTCATCGAGCAACACCTGCGGCACCTCCCCCGCCCGCCCAGCACGCTTAACGCGCGCCTGCCTGCGGAACTTGACACCGCGCTGAGCCGCGCGCTCGCCAAGCCGCCGGAGGTCCGCTACCAGGACGTGATGGCGTTCATGCGCGCGATGCACGACGCGGCCCGGCCTCTGCTGCCGGCGGATATGCAAATCCTCAGCCAGATCGACGCGAGACCCGTCCCCACGCGCTTTGCCGGGCGAGATCAGGGCAGGGGCGCTCCGAATCTGCGCCGGTTGTTGGCGGCAGGGCTGGCGGTGACCCTGGTCGGGATCGCAGTGGTCGCACTGCTGATGCTCTCCGGAGTTGTCGCGTCGCCGCTACCCCCGCCGACGGCGACTGATGCCATCACTCCGACCCCAAATCTAACCGCTACCGCCGAATGGCTTATGTTGGAAGCCGAGCGCCTGGCGCTCGAAGCGACCGGCACGGCGCTGGCGCAAGCCCTGACGCCGGCTCCACCGACATCGTCGCCCACACCCGCGCCGACGGACACGCCATCGGCTACCGCCACCGCCGCTTTCACGCCGACGGCAACGGCTACCGATACCCCCTCGGCTACCGCGATCAAGACAGCTACACCGACAAGGACTCCGACACATACCCCGACGCTGGACCGTCGCGCCACCGCTCGCGCCGCGCCGGCGGCACAGACCGCGCTGGCGGCCACGCGGGCCACTGTGGAGCCTTCGCCGACGGCGTCCCACACCGCAACCGCTTCCGCCACCCCGACGCGGACTCCGACCGCGCCCCTTATCGTCACGCCCACACGGCGTTCAACAGCCACCCCTACGCGCACCGTGACGCCTACGCCGTCACAGACCGCCGCGCCGCTCGCCATTTCGCCAGCGGTCTCGGTGACGCCCACGCCAGAGAACACCGACACACCTGCACGTACTCCTTCCCGCACGCCGACCGTAACCCCTACACCATCCCAGGCCACCACACCGACCGCTCCACCTACAGCTACGCAGACGCCAAGCGATACACCCACCATGACGCTCACTTCGGCGACAGCCGCCGCGCTCAGGACCGTCGAGGCCTGGTGCCAGACTGCGCGCCTGCTCCGCGACGCCGCCGAGTTCGGCGACTCCGGCGCGCCGGACAACCAAGCCAACGAAGAAGCGTTGATCCAATACCTGGTTGAGCGCGAGAACGCCCCCGTGAATACCGCGACCGACCGGCCCCCTGATTGCATGGTCCGCATCGATGAATGGCTCTATCCGCGCTTGGTAGAAGCCGCGCGCATCGACTATGAAGCCGCCTATAGTCTCTCTCCTGCTGAAGCCATCGCCCGTGTGGACCGCGCCCGGCGCTACCTGGATTACGCCGCCGCGCTCCTGCCGGACGGCGAGGCGATCACGACGCTGCGCGCATGTGTGAACGTGCTGGGCTTGATCGAGAACCCGAAGGCGGCGCGCGATGCTATTGCGCGCCTGCGCGCACAGGGCATCGACCTCTCGATTTGCGAGCCAACCCTGAGCCAGATGTGGGAGACGGCGATCACGCCGACGCCGGCGGGGATGCCGCTTGCCGTCGTGAACCAGAGCACGAGGCTTTATGAACTGCCGGGGCAGAGTCAGATCGGTTTTTTGGGGCCGGGCGTGCCCGTTGCGATTGAGGCCCAAACCGATGCGATCGACGGCGCCTTCTGGTTCCGCGTGGCGCTCGCCGACGGGCGGCGCGGTTACGTGTTGCGGCAGGCGCTCCGCTGGGAAGGCGGGCTGGAAAACGTGCCCCTGATCTCCCCTACGCCGGCCACCGCTGCGGGCGAAACGCCGGCTCCTCTGACCGCCGAGCCGACGCTTGCGTCGCCACGACAGACGCTCGACGCTGCCTGCAAGCCCGGCGAGTTGACGCTCAATGTGTATATAGACGCGGGCCGCTGTACCCAGGACGGCTGGGCCTACTCCCTGCGTATGACTGCGCAGGGGGGCAATTGCATCTACAACTATTATTGGGAAGGCCGCCCCGTCGCCGCAGGGGTGGGCGGCAGCTTTTTCATGGGAGTGCGCGCCGAAGGCGCGGAGCCGGTGACGGGCATGGCGCGCGTCGATTCAGAAGGCGCGTCGGTGGAACAACGGGTGACGCTCCTGCCGGTCACGGGGTGCGATTGAAATATCCACATTTGTGAGAGATGATAGAGATGCAGCCTGGCGAACTGCATGGAAGGGAAACTCAATAGTCGTCGATAGGTTCCACCGAGGCGTGGCCTCTCTGTCACCTGGGCTTCTGGAAAATCAAGATGAACTCATGAACCTTATTCACCCGGAAAACTGCTGGATAACCCAGCGGGCGAAGGTTATTGTATTCGTGTCGCCGGTCCCAGATGATGAGATCGTCGTAGATGAACCCCACAACCTTCATCATGCCAGCGATGTCAACATGGAAGGGGCAGAAAGTACTTTTCTTCCGCAAGTCCATGACAACCACGATGCAGTATTTTCCGGGACGGAGGACCTTGTACACAGGAGTGAACACGCCGGCTAGTGCATCTAGGAACTTGTGATAATCCTTGATCTTGGCAAGGTCTTCTTCTGCGTCACCGTAGTCCCGGATGATCTTTCCGTCCGCCGTCCGTTTCTGGGAGAGAATGTCCCAATACGGCGGGGACGTAATCACCATGTCCACGCTTTCCGGCTCAAGATAATCCAACATGCGGCGAGCATCATGGGGGTAGATGACGCTTTCTTGCTCGGCCTGCCCCTGCCACAATCCTCGAACACCCAGGCGACGCTGGGCCAGCGCCACGTATTCCGGGTTGATTTCAAAGCCGACGCCAGTTCGCCCCATCCGGGAAGCCGTTACAATCGTCGACCCGCTGCCACAGAAGGGATCCAATATGATCTGTTCAGTCCTGCGAGTGAAGGTCTCAATCAGGCGCTCGACCAATTGTGAGGGGAAAATCGCAGGATGGTTAAGCTCGATCTCCTCCTGCGTCTTGCGAATATCCGACCAGATGCTAATCGAGTACCGAGTCCACGTTGCGCCGTCCAGGTCGTTCGCGCGCTTCTGATCTAAGAGCGTAGACTCGTCGGTTTCCTCGACAGCTTTCTCAGAGGATTCTGGAATAAGACTTAGTTGTTTCAACGGACTTTCTCCCATACCTAACGGTCCGACAGAACATCATGCGAATAATTTCAACACGCGCTGGATAATCTGTCAAGTGTGCACATAGAGAACCGCTCACTTCAGCCCCGACCGCAACACTTGCCAGTATGCAACAATCCGCTCGCGGCGCAAAGTACGCTTGTGGCCGATGACATACTTGGCCGCCTCCAGCGCCAGTTGCCAGATGTAGTTCAGCAACAGCGCCGCGCGTAGCGCTTCCGCCGCCGCGCGCCCGTGATGCTTGCGGAAGTAGCGCACCTTGCTTGTCTGGAAGTGGATGTGCCGCCGCGCGGTCACCTGCTCGCTCGACTTGCCGCCGTGATGCACAATCCGCGCGCTCCCCAGGTACACCACGCGCCAGCCGGCCCCCTTGATGCGCCGGCACCAGTCCATCTCCTCCGAATACATGACATACCCTTCGTCCAGCCCGCCGACCTGCGCGTAAGCCTCGCGGCGGACCATCAGCGCCGACCCCTGCACCCAGTCCACGTCGAGCGTGGCGTCGTCGGGCGGGCCGACGACATAGTAGCGGTCGAGCAGACCGCGCGGCGCGTAGGGCTGGAGCCACGTGCTCTCGAAGAGCGCGGTGGCGAGCGTGGGGAAGCGGCGGCGCGTGGACTGCGTTGTGCCGTCGCTGTTGAGGGTGTGCGGTCCGACCGCGCCCACGTCCGCGTGCGCATCCAGGTAGCGGACCATCTGCACCAGCGCGTCGCCGATCACCTCCGTGTCGGGGTTGAGCAGCATGATATGGCGGCCTCGGCTCTCGCGCAGGCCGATGTTGTTGCAGATCGAGAAGCCGGCGTTGTGAACCAACGCGATTAGCCGCACCGAAGGGAAGCGTTCGGCGACCATTGCGGCGCTGCTGTCGGTCGAAGCCGAATCGACGACGATGACCTCAACGTCAAGCTCGTTGGGTGCGGCGATACTTTCCAGACAACGCGCGAGCAAGCCGCGCACGTTCCAGCTTACGATGATGACCGACAGGTCGGGCGCAGGTTCAGGCATGGAGAAGAATTTACTACACCTGCAAAAATCCGTCACACTCTTTTTACAAATTGGCGCGAATATGGGGTCAAGGTTTGAACAGGTTTGCAGGAATTCACAACGAAAGGAGATTTAGAGATGAACAAGAACCTGGTCAAATGGATGAGCGCAATCGCGCTGGCGGCTATCGTAATGACGTTGAGTGTGGGCCTGGCAAGCGCGCAGGAGCAGCCCCCGCGCCCGCCGCGCGAGGGTCGCCCCTGGGCCGGGCGGCAGTTTCGCCCCGATGGGCCAATCCGCGACGCGCTGGGCAGGATCGCCGAGGAACTCGGCCTGACGCCGCAGGAGATCGTCCAGCAAATGCTCGAAGACGATATGACCCTCGCCGAAGTCATCGAGGCCAACGGCGGCGATGTGGACGCCATCGTCGAAGAACTGGGCAACGCCGCGCGCGAGCGCATCCGCGAGGCGATGCACAGCCGCCTGTCCGACCGACCGGTCGCCGACCTGCTCCGCGATGTGATGAACGCTGTGACAGAAGCCACCGGCCTGACCGTGCAGGAGATCATGGCGCAGATGCGCGACGACGACCTGAGTCTGGCCGAGGTGATCGCGGCCAACGGCGGCGACGTGGAAGCGGTGAAGGCGGAAATCATCGCTGCGGCGACCGAGAAGATCAACGCGGCAGTTGCCGAAGGCACACTCACGCAGGAGCGGGCCGACCAGATGCTCGCCAACCTGCCCGACCGCGTCAGCGCGGCGATGGAGCATCGCCCCTCTGAGGTCCGACCGCGCGAAGTCGCCCGCGCGGCGGCGGGACTGGCCCGCGAGCTGGTGAACGCGGTCGCCGACGCGACCGGCCTGACCCCACGCGAAATCCTTCAGCAGGCGCGTGAGGATGAGATGAGCCTGGCCGAGGTGATCGCGGCCAACGGCGGCGACGTGGAGGCGATTGTCGCGCAGGTAGTCGCCGCTGCGACGGAGCAGATTAACGCAGCGGTGGCCGAGGGCAGGCTCACGCAGGAGCGCGCCGACCAGATGCTCGCCAATCTGGAGGACGCGATCAACCGGCTGCTGGATGGTCGCCCCGGTGAGCGCCCGTTCCGGCCTGGCGCAGAGGCTCCAGGAAGCGAAGGGTGACCCCAATCACATGTGATCAATCTGTAGGGGCACAGCGTGCTGTGCCCCTCTGCATTTACTGAAGTGATTCAAGCTTTTGAGCCAACGACCCCGGTGCGAGTGGTACTTGTCGTGTTTGCGGGCACCTCACCCCCCACCCCCTCTCCGCAAGCGGAGAGGGGGTGTCG